>CANFEH010000016.1 GCA_947445855.1 Zetaproteobacteria bacterium | reverse complement strand
GTCTGTGTCTGCACACACACTTGCATTGTTATCATTAGAATCTAAGTTATCTGCGCGATTATCACCGTCATCATCAGTGTCACCAGCATCACAAAGCCCATCACTGTCAAAGTCAGCTCCATCGTCTGAAACATCAAAGCTTCCACTTGAGCAGTCATCACATGTGTCTGAGTCTGTGTCTGCACACACACTTGCATTGTTATCATTAGAATCTAAGTTATCTGCGCGATTATCACCGTCATCATCAGTGTCCCCTGTATCACAGAGCCCGTCACTATCAAAATCAATTCCGTCGTTAGAAATATTAAAGCTTCCATTTGAGCAATCATCACAATTGTCATTATCCGTATCTGAACACACATTTGAATCGTTATCAGAGGAGTCATTGACATCTAAAGAACCATCACTGTCATCATCTGTATCCACATCATCACAAATTTCATCTTCATCAAAATCTTCTTCGCAATTAGACCCTTGTTTTGTTGGATCAAGAGGAAAAGCATCATCTATGTCAAGAGCTCCATCATTGTCATCATCAGTGTCACAAAGATCTCCAGCCTTATCTCCATCAGTATCTGTTATGTCTGCGTTTTCTATCACGGGGCAATTGTCACTCGAGTTAGTCACGTAGCCTGTTGGTTTTTCGCAAGCCTTTATAGTGTCAAGAAGATCACCAAGATTATCTCCATCAATATCTTTGTACCAACT
This sequence comes from Zetaproteobacteria bacterium, assembly GCA_947445855.1. Taxonomy (GTDB): domain Bacteria; phylum Bdellovibrionota_B; class Oligoflexia; order Oligoflexales; family Bog-1112; genus CANFEH01. Next base: position 25,154 of record CANFEH010000016.1, on the reverse strand, counting down.
CTTAGCAAAGATACAACTAGCACTCAAAATAGCATTTGCATTATAATTACAAGCTGCCTTGTTAGTGCATCCTGTTTTTTTACTGATATCACTTGGGTTCTTAATAATTTCACATGTGTCTGGAATTTTATTATTGTTACTATCAATGCTAAATTCTACAAAAGACAAGGTAGCATCTGGATCTTCTAATTTTAAAGCACCTAACTTCAGCTCATAACATTTAGAAAACAAACGATCTTCTTCAGCAACAAGAACAGAAGCCCCTGTCTGAATCAAGTAGTTTTTATTTTTGCAAGAGAGAGAGAAAGTCCCATCAACCTTTGATGGAAGCTGATAAGCACAATCACAGCTATCGATACCAGATGAGCTGAAACAAATATTAGAAAGGCTACTACTATAAGATTCAATATAAAGGTTTAGACCTGTTGACATAGCACAAGCACAAAGAGCATTATTTCCAGATGCTGAGCAGTAAGCTATATCTGTAGACGAACAAGAAGAAAGAGTGTTTGGAAGTGTGCTCCTCGTAAACTCCTTAAGAACTTTTAATCTTAAATCACTTTTTTCTGCTAACAGATGATTAATTTTTTTTGCACTTACATCACAACCTGGTAAATTAGTGACATCAACACTATTCTTTGCAAGACCACAACCTTCAAAAATATTTTTTACAACATTTTTACGACAATCAGATTGATCGTTAGAACAAAGAGCACAAGATTCTTGATTATCAGGATTTGCTTTCGTTAAGTAACAAGAAGCAATATTAATTGGCTCAAGCTCTCCACAAGTTTCAGGCAGAGAGTATTGACATTTATCAGCCGAAAGAAGCTCATCAGAAACTGCTGGATTTTTTTTGTCACAAGTATTCCCGACTCCATTACCATCGTCATCTTCTTGAGTTGAATTTGTCACAAGGGGACAATTATCAGACAAATCAGGAATTAAGTCAGCATCGTCATCTAAATCCTCACTAGAGTCCTGGCACCCATCTTGGTCTAGGTCTGTTGTCTCAATAGCAGAAGTCCACCCAGTCACCCCCTGAGGACAAGAATCAACACTATCAGCTAGAGAGTCGTTATCATCATCATTATCACAAAGATCACCAAATTTATCTTCGTCATAGTTTAGTTGATCGGGATTTTTAGTTTGCAAACAGTTATCAATATCATTTGTAATACCATCGTTATCTTTATCCGTATCACAGACTTCACCAATTCCGTCATTATCTGTGTCTCTTTGGTCTCTGTTATTAATATTTGGACAGTTATCTTTGTCATTTACAATATCATCATTATCTCTATCGAGATCTTCATCAATATCACGGCACCCGTCTCCATCATTATCTTCTTTAGCATTTGAAACCCAACCAGAGTACTTCTCACCTACGCTAAAAGGACAAACATCAACTTCAACGATTCCGTCTTGATCTTGATCCAAGTCACAAGCATCACCTATGCCATCACCATCAAAGTCTTTTTGATCAACATTTTTTCCAAGTCCTGTGAAATCACCTTCACAATTATCCAGATCATTTGCAACACCATCACCATCACAATCTGTTACGGTGGCTCCTGAAAAAATTAGAAAAGAAACAAACAGTGTTATTAACTTTTGCTTTGTTTTAACAAGAAACATGGTCGTTAAAACCCTTTTTTGAGATACTAGAAAAACTAGATACGCTAAAAAAACTTCTAAAACCTCTTCGGAAGATTTATCTAAAAATATGAGTATCTTAAAAGAATAACAGTGTTAAAAAAACTTCACAAAAAAGTGTTTTAATTTTCTTGGGAGAAATGGTTTTTTTAGGAGATGGAAAAAAGAAAAATTTATAAAAAACTTATAAAAAAAGAGATGTGACAGCAATTGCTGCTGTATAAGCTCTCAGAACAAAAGACCCAAGAGATCTTTCAGAGGCTCCAAGCGTCAAAAAAAATGATTCTTCTTCAGCACTTAACCCTGCTTCAGACCCAATAATATGACAAATTGTTTGGAACTCAAAATCTTTGGTCAAATTAAATCTTTCGCCACAAGGAGAGAGAAGAAAAAGTTTTTCATAATTTTTTTGCAAAAATAGGCCTAAATCTTTCTTGTTCCTCCAGAGCTTAAGTTCTGGCAAAAAATTTCTCTTAGCCTGTTTACAGGCAGAAAGAATAATCTTTTCATAACGATCTATAACTTTTTCAGAAAAAAGATATTTTTCTGTTTTTTCTTGAGAAAAAATATGAATTTCAGAAAGCCCAAGTTCGACCAGAGAGGGTAGTAAATCTTCCATTATCTGTTTTTTTAGAGAGGCTATAGCAAGAGCTTTTCTTTTCCCAGAAGGGGTTTCTTTTTGAACCTCAGAAGAAACAGCAAGAGCCAACGTCTTGCCTTCAACTTTTTCAAGAGTCGCTAAAGTATAATGACCTTTGCCATCAAAAACTTCGATTTGATCTCCAGGTTTTAAACGCAAAACTTGACTCACATGATGGCACTCAGAACTATCTAGAGTCCACAGATACTTGTCTTCTTCTCTTTCAAAAGAAGCTAGAAAACGAAAGCAATGTTTCATTTTTTAACAACCCTCAAACCAAGCCAGTCTGCTTTAACACGTTCTTCTATTAAGACAAAACCAAAAAGTTCACAAGCTTCAAGCATTTCTTCTTTTTGAGAAAGAATGAGGCCAGACAAAATAAGCTCAGAACCACTCTTTGTCACACGGGCCATATCAGAAAGACTTTTCAAAAGAACAGGCAAAAGAATGTTAGCTAAAATCACATCATAGATTTTATTTTTTCCTTTTTCCAAGTAACTTGAAAGATCTGACTTATAAGCATTGAAGTGAATACCGTTTAACAGAGCATTGACACCACAAGCTTTCACAGAGTCTTCATCAATATCAAGAGCCTCTATTTCGGTGACACCACTTTTACAAGCAGCAATAGTTAAAATACCTGAACCTGTTCCAAGATCCATGACAGATAGCTTGGGCACATTTTCCTTTTCCTTTAAACACTTTTCAAGAAGCTCTAAGCAAATTTGCGTGGTCTCATGTTGTCCTGTTCCAAAAGCCATAGCAGGTTCAATGATGATCGTTTTTTTTCCTTCGACAATCTTTTGCTCCCAAGGAGGACAGACAATGTAGCTCTCTGTTTCGATAGGTTTAAAACTATCTTTCCACTTGTCTCGCCAATCTGTTGTCTTTATTTCTGAAATTTCTCCTTTTATTTGAAAAGGAAATTTTTCTTCTAATACTTTTTTGTACTCTACAAGAGTTGCTTTGTCGTAACTATGAACAAGTATTTCATCACACAAGTAATCTGCTTCCAAAAACTCATCTCGTTTTTTTTCACAATCTTCATTGTCAATAGATTCTAAATTATCAAAAGAGCCTTCTGAATAGGAATGAATCCCTAAGTTATAAAGCTCATCTTTTAAATCAAAAATAAATTTGTTCGTTTTTTCAAAAATACGTAGACAAAGTTTGTAGGTTATCTCTTGGCTCAAACTAATTTTCCTCTCTCACATCAATAATCACTGTGAAGTCTCCTCGCAGGGGCACACCACCCATTAAAACTTTTGCTGGAGAATCTTCTATGAAAAGAATTCTTTTAGCCCATTTTACTTCTATGTGCAAAGGGATTTCTCTTGCTAAAATACCACCTCCTTCGGAAGCGCTTCTAAGACCTTTGCCTGTGATAATCTTTAGTTTTAGTTTCTTTGCTTCTGACGAAATTGCTTTATGAATAAGCTCTGTGAGAAGATTTTTGGATTCATTCACGGTGTACCCATGAAGATCAATTGTCTTTTCAACCATCTGTTTTTTAGGAGTTTTTCTCCGTTTAAGAACCTCTCTCGATTCCTTTTCCTTTAACACTTGAGCCCAATTTGTTGACTTAATTGCTTCTTCAAAAATTTTCTGACTGTCTTCTTCCAATTGAACCAGTTTTTCTACACCTGGGGTATAAGGACAAGAGTCTAACCTCCTGATTTTATGTTTTTTTTTCTTGCCCATAAAATTCCCTTTTAGATGCATTTATTCCTCACCACCATAACAGATCTTTACTCTTTTTCAAAAGAATACTTTTTTTAGAGGCACAACCTCTCAGTCTCAAAGAAATTTTTCTCTGAAGTTTAAAGAAGCCTTCTCAAAAAACCGACAAATAAAACACAAGAAATTCAAAACACAAGGACTCACTATGGGCTTTTTTTTCAACTTTATTTTAATTTTTTTGGGAGTTTTGTCTTGCTTACCTCAAAGCGAGGTAACCTCCTTCAATAGAAACAAAAGCACTCTTATCACAGAAGAAAGTCAAAAAGTTTCTGGTATTGATATCAATTTAGATGGAGAAATTTATAGAGCTAGCGGACGTTCACGCAAAGTGTCTAGTCTAGACCTAGAAGAACCTCGTTTCGGACTCACTTATTTAACCCCAAGTCTAGAAGAGTATCTAAACTCAGAAACAATTCTTCTTGTTTTTGAAAGACCCCTAGATTCTGATTACGTAGAAATTCTTCGTTGTGACTCAGACACTGTGGTTGATACAGGAATTGTAAGAATAGACTTTAAAGATTGGTCCCTCAACGGAATGAGCGATGCAGAAAAAGCATCTTTTTACACTTCAGCAGATGTCTTCACCATGGCTTCTTCGCAAGCAGGTTGTACCTACCTGAATGCAGGAACCATAGAAGAAAGTGTTCCTGATGCATGGGCAGATTCTAATCCTTATCGTTACTTAGCTGTAGCTTGCATTGCTCCTAATCGCTTAACAGACACAGACCTAACATCTAGAAGAAACTGCAGTAAACGTTTTGCTATTTCCCCTCTCATTAATTACAAAAACGCAAGAAAAGAGGAAGAAAAGAGAGCTATTCAAGAACTCGAAATTATTCGCTCCTCTCTAGACATAGTCGCAAGCAATATTGGAGAACAAGCTTTTTCTCTCATAGAAGCTATGGATGAGTGTGAAAAGCGTGAATATAATCGCTCAGTAGATACAGAAACAAAAAACTCTGTGCTCCAACTAGTCGGTGCTTCTGCAGAAATTGTAATGGAACTTATTGATTTTGCAAAATCAAGAGGAGCTGATCTTGCAAAAACAGCTGCAAAAAGTCTTGGTAAAAATATAGCAAAAGATGGGGTCAAAGGAGCTGTTGAAGGAGCCGCGCAAGAAGCAGCTCAAAAAGCAGCTAGAGGCTTAGACGCTAAGACCTCAGCAGCAGGAAAAAAAGCTTCTAGTCAAGTGAATCAAGAAGCACCAGGAGCCACGGAAACTTTTATGAACATTACACAGCTTGGGCAAGCTATGGAGGGGATGACATTCACCATGATTCTTACAAATCTTTTTGCCACAGCTGGTGACATGCCTAGATCTTGCGAAACAGCTCTTAGCAGAAGAGAAACTCTAGAAATAACGATGAATCAAGTGCTTATCCTTGCTGAAGAATACACCTATGTGAAGCTTAATCTTGATCTCGTGCGTAAAGGACTCGCAACTCAAGCAGGTCTTGAAACAGAGGATATTGAGACAAATACCTCAGGCAGTGAAGATCAAACAGAAACAGAAAATTCTTCTCAAGGAGGACTCTATGGTGATTAAATGGGTTTTACTATTTTCATTTTTCTATTCTTGTTCTCCTTTAGAGAACCTGAGCACAAGAAGCTCTAAAGCAAAAGAAGATGTAGAAATAGCAGACACGAATAACGACACAAAAAGCGAAACAGAAGAAGTTGTTTCAGCTTCTCTTACAATAGAACCTTTTGAAGCCACTGCTTACTTAAAACCAACTGTTACTTACGTAGACACTGGGATTTTTGTAGATGTCAAAGTCCCTTCTCTTGAAATTTCTTTTGGTACTGCAGAGTTTGTTCAAATTATGCGTTGCGCTTCTAGTTATCAAATGGAGAGTATGCTTGGACAAAGTGTACACACTATGGATAATTCTCTTTCTTCTCTTAAAGATAAACAAACCATGTGGTATACAGCTCTAAGAAATAACAAAATTTGTAAAAGTGTTTCAAGCAAAACTGAGACTCTAAACTTTCAAGACTACACAGCTCCCACGGGGAGTTTTTATTATGTTCTAAACCCGTGTCTTACCAAAGAGACAAGTATTACAAAAAAAGATGACTGTAGCTACCGTTTAAGTTTTTCAGACGTATTCACCTATGAAGAAAAAATCAGAGAGTCTCTCTACGATCAAGCAAGAGAGCTTTCAGAGATCGAACAAGAAATCCAAGCACATATGAACAATGCCTATGCCCTAGCCACTGTTCTTGAAGGAAAAGTTCGCGCTTGTGAAAACACAATTGCTATGGAATCTGCGACCAAAAAACAACTCCAGGGCTTACTGGATGCTGCAATTTATTCCACAACTTTTGCTGTAACCTTCCTAACATTTGGCAAAGACCTAGGAACAGCTTCGATGGTAGCAGAACTAGCAACTCAACTAGGTGGTATGGAACTTAAAAAAGTCTTTGACCTAGGAGAAATTTCAAACAGTTGCCTTGACGGAGGAAAGTACACAGCTTACGACACTCTCACTGGCAAAAAAACAGAAAAAGCTCAACTAAAAGCAGTTCGCTACGAAGCTATGTATAATATTGTAGAGACCTACAACGAACTTGAAAAAATTATGATGGACTCAGATCTTGTTTACACAAGTGAAGAAGACAATGGAGATGGAGGACTCTTAAAATTAGCTCTTATTCGCTACAAAACAATTCTTGCTTCTATGGCATCCACAAGCAACGATGTACTTACTCTAGAAGAGCTGCAGCAAAAGCAATAAACTTTTAACTCTTTTTACGCTTTGGCTCAAAAAAGATCATATCAATTAAAAGAAGAGTCACTCCAACTGTAATGCAAGAGTCAGCCCAGTTAAATTTGGGGAACTCGTATGCCCAGTAACTTGCCTTTAAAACAAAACCACCAAGAGAAAAATCTAAAGAAATTGGCAGAGGTATAGACCAGCTCACATCTAAGAAGTCCACGACAAACCCTCGACGAAAACGATCTGCAAAATTGCCAATAGCCCCAGAAAAAATAAGCACAAGTGCAAACCGAGCTAAATAATAATGACTCGGAGTAGATCTCCAATAAAATAAAATTAAAAGAGTGGCTAAAATAGTGATCAAATGAAAAAGAGGGGTTCTAATGTTGTCTTTCAACGTTGAAAACAGGCCCCATGCAGCCCCCTGGTTTCGCACATAATTAAAGGCAAAAGAAACATAAAAACTTTTTTCTGGGTTCAAGGAATCTTCTTTCCCCCAAGTAGCTAAATGGTGGCGACGTCCTTCATAATAAGAAACATTATCCGGACTTTCCCAAACCATCAGATATTTTTCAGCCACAATCTTTGTCGACTGATCCATAGCAACACTGCTAAAAAGAAGTAAGCAGATAAAAAACCAAAGTTTTTTAGGTGTTTTTGACATCGTTATTTTCCTTCTGAAGAACTGGACTCTTCCGTTGTGTGCTTTTGTTAGAGCTATAAAGTTTAAATTCCTACCATAATTGAAAAAAAGAAGCAGCCCTTTTTGCATGGCAAAGTTTTACTCTAGAGAAGCCCCAAGCTCTTCTAAACGAGTGGTAACTCTATTATAGTTTGTAGTGAGAAGTGTTTTTCTTGACTCATACTGAAAGTGGGCTGTTGATAGTTTTTCTTCCTGATTACAAGCAAGTGGGATACTATTTGCAGGGTCTGTAAGAGTCGTGACTGATTGAATAAGATAGCCCACTGCAGGAAGAGGATTCACCATGCCTTCTGCAATACCACCTAGCAAATCAGCAAGACCACCTGCTATTTGACAAATTTCGTCTTCCTCTGTTTTATCATCTTCTTTACAACTTTGGGTAATACTTTTTTTAAAATCTTCCATCCACTGACCAATCGGCTGAGTAAAATTCTCATAAACAGCATTATTTTCAAGAATAAGCCTTGGAAAATACTCAATAGGCCCTTTTACAAATTCTTCCACAATCATAATCGTTTTGCTAAGAAGCTCATCAGCTTTAGCCTGTTGAGCAGCACACGTTTTAGCTTGCTCTAGCCATGCAGCCAAATAATTTTTGTATTCCAAAATTAAGTGACTAGCCTCTTCTTCATAGCTCAACTTTTGCTCTAAAAGTTTTGCAACTTCAAGACTCACCCTGTGAGAATCGTAGATAATAGACTTACTTTCTCCGCAATTATTGTTCTCAGAAGATTTTTCAGGAGCAACACAAGGTGTTAAAGTAATTTTAACTTTCCCAGCAAAAAGACCTGGAACAATAAAGCCAAGCTCTGGAGTGAAACTTTCTTGGCACGGAGAATTTTCCTCCACCACCTGAAGAGGACAAAGTTTATATTTTATAAAATCTGTCTCACCATTTGTGTTAAATTTTATAAAACTAGAAATAGAGCCATCTGCTTCTTGAAGAGAAGAAACAACTGGGCTATAGATGTGAAGAGACATTGGGTTTACAAGAATATTTTCTTCTTTTTTATCCTCATTTTGAACAAGAGAGCTTTCTATCTGCAAAGCAGATGAAACCTTTGGTTTATTCACTTGAGTTTGAGGAAAACAAGCTAAAAGAGATAAACAAAAAAATGCATATCGCATACAAATGTCCCTTTACTTAGAACAATTATGAAGTTTAGTCCAAAAAGCACTGAGCAAATCACCATCAAACCAAGTTAATTCGTAATCCCTGTTAAACATGAGATCAAGTTGGGCATTATAAATTTCAACCTCATCAGCTTCAACACGAAGGAAAAGCAACTTATACCTCTCTTCTTCGTAAACATCATAAGAAAGACACTGCTCTCCTCCGCTCTTATCTTTACATGGCTTTTTGCTCTCATAATTTTTGATACAGATCCCCTCTTTTTCTAAAGAAATACCTTCAATGTCTCCTGTTTTTAAACCAACATCTTCCACATCGAGAACAGTTTTCTTTAAAGAAAAAGAAGATTCGCTAAAAAGCGATTTTTCCAAAAGGATTTTTTTTGAACCAAATTTCAAAAAAAGCCCACCTCCACATTTCATGTTTTCATAAAGAAGAGGGGCATCTTCACCAAGAGCAATCTTTTCTTCTTCTATCAAACCCTCTAGAGTAATTCGTAAGGTCTTAACAGGGCATCCTTCCTTAGCTAAAAGACCAAAAGAATTTGAATTCTCCAAAGGAGACTCTTCTTTTATTTTTTTTTCGCTTGGCTCTCGGCAAGAAAAAAATAAACCTAAAAAAATAAAAAAATAAAAAATTTTCAAAAAACCTTCCTCCAACCGCACAGTCTTTATTGTGTTAGATTGCAGTCGTCATTCTGCAGCATCTCAAGCCACTTTTGGTTTTGTTCAAAAAAAGGATCTTTCCAACTTAGCTCATGTATACGGTCAAAAGTAATAGACAAATCCCTGTTGTCATAGACCACAAGGTCATTTGCCATAATGGTAATGCCTGTGATATTAAAAATATTTTTTTCATATACATTATAATTGTAATCGTCTCCAATTTTAATAAAACCAAGAATTGTTTTACTCACAGCAACTTGCTCGTTATCAATACAAATCCCAGGACGAGATATGCTTACTTTTTTCATATTCCCAATACTTAATCCAAGACCAGAAATATTGGGAACAAACTGGGGAGCTGTTGAACCAAGCAAGGCTTGGGTACTTTGATCCACTACCCAAGAAAGTCCTGTCCCAAAATTTAAATTCAAATTCATACACTCTGAACTTTGGTTCGGGTAAGTCATAGGATATTTACTATCATAAGAAATATTTTCTTCAGTTATAACGCTTCCATGCAGTTGAACAGAAAGATACTGAAGAGCTTGAGACAAACGGCATCCACTCTTAGAACTTTGTTGAAGCTCACTTAAGAAATCTGCATAACGACTTCTTTCTAAATTTAAGAGATCTTCCATTTTTTTGATTTCATTTTCAACCACCGTAGTCTTTTCTGCAATATCAAGACTCACGTCAGATTCTGAAAAAGGATTATAAACCTTTGGATTTTGCGCCGTATAAGTAGCAGCGACTTCTCTAATTTGGGAAAACTCAAGTCCTTCCACAATACATTTATCACTTTGAGAGAATTCAAGAAGTTGACCCAAATCAATGCGGTATTCTGTATTTTGATTTGCAGATTCTGCAGCAGGAAGCACAGCTCCAGAAAAAAGACTAACCCCATCAACAGAAAGACTCACGGAAACGCTGCTATAGTTTGGCAACGTCACGCTACTTGTCTCAGCTTTTACAACAAGACTTTCTAGCTCACTGAAACTAGGAGCTATTTCTGCACTACTTCCTTTTGATTGAAAAACTATCTCTGCTGTACCGACCCCAAACAGAGAACTCTCGTAGGTTTCATTAGCTACAAAATAAAGCCGACTTGATAGCTCCGTAGAGGAGGTTACCCGCACTTGATATTTTCTTGTAATGAGAGATGGCTCAGGGTCATTTTCATCGCACTGCAGAGTAGTTTCCTGCCCTGTTGGGATTAAAAGATGTTTTACAGCACACTCATTTCTTAAATAGCGAAGTCGTTCACAAAGATAACGATTGAGGGTTTGATACTGATAAAGAGACGCGGCTGAGCCTCCCGCAAGATTTATTTTTTTTATTAAATCATCTTTATTTTCAATAGAACCCTCCATGGAATCAACCCCATAGACCTCTGGACTCATAGTCGAAGAATACTCTCGGGATCCCCCTTGTTCTTTCACATTACAAGCAAAGAGTCCGCTGACTAAGATGAAAATTAAGAACTTAAACATATGTTTTGCTCTTTCAATAATAGTAAATCTTTATTTTATTCTACCACAGATGACCCGCGGTCAAAACAAGACTCTTGTGACTAGATTGCAAGATATGTTATGTATGGATGAAATATTGGATTTATCTCCACAAACAAAAAACACTCAAAACTAATTAAGGAGTCTTTCGTAATGCGTAGCTTTAGAAAATTAACAACACAACTAAGTGCTTTATTCCTTCTTTTTTTCCTCTGGAATTGCACAACTACAAACAGCACTGATGCTGACCAAAATTCAGCAGCTAATGGAACAGGTAGCGATGGCTCAGATTTATCAAATGGAGCTCTTCATATAGAAAAAGTTCTTTTTGGTTTTGACGAACAGACTATCAGTCCAGAATTCTACCCTGAGCTCGAGCAACTTGCTGATTTTATGAAAAAAAATCCAGAAACTTCTCTTCGTATCGCTGGACACTGTGACGAAAGAGGAACAGTTGAATACAACCTTGCACTTGGCCAAAGAAGAGCTGACGAAGTGAAGCGTTTTCTTATCAACCACGGTGTTGATAGTGCACGTCTTAGCACTCACAGCTATGGAAAAGAAATGCTTGTAGACACAAGCAGCACAGAGCAAGGCCACTCTTTAAACAGAAGAGCTGAGCTTGTTTCAAGTAACACAGCACAAGAAAACTCAAGCTTGTAAGAATCTTAGATTCTAATCCAGCCATTATAAAAACAACAGCTCATCTTTCGGGAGGCTGTTGTTTCTTTTTTTAGCTTCCCTCTTGCTTTGAAGAAAAAGACCTAGCTTTGACATCTCATTGTGTTTTAATAGACTCAAGTTACTGTGTGTAGAAAAGACAAAACATCTTTTATAACACAAGGGGCTCTAACAAAGCTCTTCAATATAGATTTTAGCACTTAGGTGACGAGAGTTATCCTCGGAAAAAAGATCACTTTTTAGGGACAAAAAGCCCTGACACTTGACCAAAAAATTTCCAGAACTCAGAGCCCCCCACAAAACCTAAGCGCCAAACAGTCCTCAAACCAAGGGATTGAGAAATAAAAAAGGAAGATAATTCTATGAACTTCTTAGAAGTCGTTCTTATTGTTGTGATAGGTTTCCTCATAGGTCTTGTTGGCTTCGGATTTCTGTTACACCGACGAAAAATTACTCAGGCTGTGGAAACAGCAAAACTAGAGTCTCAAAAACTCATTGAAAAAACCCACAAAGAAGCTGATCGCATCATTAAGTCAGCCCTGCAAGAAAGCAAAGAAGACGCAAAAAAAAGACGTCGCACCTTTGAAGAAGAGGCCAAAAAAAGACGCTCTGAAATCAATAAACTCGAGCAACAATACAAGAACAAAGAGCGCGAAGTCAGCGAAATGCAAGACGCCATGCTACGACGTGAAAAAAAAGCGAGAGAGCTCGAACAAAAACTTATTCTCGATGAAAAAAATAATCTAAAACTAAAAGCAGAGTTTGAACTTTCCATCGAAAAAAACCAGAAAGTCCTTGAAAAACTTTCCCACATGTCTGCTTTTGAAGCAAAAAAGAAACTGATGGAAACTCTTGAGCAAGTTGCTAAGAGAGAAAGCTTCAAAGAAATAAAAAGAATTGAGCAAGAAGCCCGCAACGAAGGTATCAAAAAAGCTAGGACAATCATTAGTCTTGCTGTCCAAAAATTAGCCAGCGACTATGTGAATGACTCCTCTGTCACTGTGGTTCAACTTCCAGGCGAAGAAATGAAAGGGCGCATTATCGGGAGAGAGGGCAGGAATATTCGAGCAATAGAACAATGTATTGGAGTCGATCTCATCATAGACGACACCCCTGAGGCTGTTATTATTTCTTCTTTCAACCCTATCAGACGAGAAGTAGCTAAGCTCACCATAGAAAAACTGATCGCCGATGGACGTATCCATCCAGCTAGAATAGAAGAAACCTCTAAACGCGTAGAGAGTGAACTAGAAATCACAATTAAAGAATACGGCGACCAAGCAGCCTTCGATGTGGGGGTCACTGACCTGCACCCAAGCCTTTTATCTCTTCTTGGTAAACTGCGTTTCCGTTCTGTTGGGATGCAATCCATTCTTCAACACTCAGTCGAAACAGCAAATATCTGCGGAATTATCGCTGGTGAACTTGGGCTTGATGTAAAAAAAGCCAAGAGAGCAGGCCTCCTGCATGACATAGGAAAAGCTGTCGATGAAGAAACAGAAGGAGACCACGCCACTATCGGCGCGAACATCTGTAAACAATATGAAGAAGATGAAGAGATTGTTACTGCCATTGCCCTCCATCATACAGACCAGCTTAAATCAGCAAGCCCCCTTGCTGTTATTTTGGGGGCTGCTAACACACTTTCTAGCAACCGTCCTGGAGCAAGAAAAGAACTCCTTGCTAGCTACATTAAAAGACTAGAAAGAATGGAAAGCATTATTCTTGCCTTTCCCAATGTCACAACAGCCTATGTTCTTCAGTCAGGAAGAGAAGTTCGCGTTCTTGTAGAGCCAACAGAAATGACGGACTACGATGTGCAAGAGCTCACAGACGCTATTGCAAAAAAACTACGTCAAGAACTCACCTTTCCAGGTCAGGTACGCATCACCACCATCAAAGAAAATAAACAGATTGAGTTTGCTAGTTAGTTTGGCTAGGGGCTGCTTGCACTTTCAGAATGATTTGCAATGTTGTCATCCTTTGAGCTCGGAAGCCCCTGTCATGCTTTGAGCAAAGCGAAAGATCTCCCAACAGTGCTCTTAAGGAGATTCTTCGTGCTCACGCACTCAGAACGACAAGAACCTGAGAACTCAGAATGAAAAAACTCTCCTTATGTATTCTCAGTTGATTTTAAAATTCCTAACTGGCACATTAGAAGCCATGATTTGTTTGCAAAAAAAACCCAAAAAACTAGGTTTTCTATGAAGTCCTTAAAAAAAACAGTTCTCTTATTTTTTGCTTTGTTCTCTAGCCAACAAGGTTTTTCTTTTTTCATCACAGGCGAAGGGCACTACGGAATTCGTCCAGAATTTCGCACAAAACCAGATCTCACTGACAGCTCAAACTACTTTGCTGTTAATCAGAGCCTAAGACTACTGACAGAGCTGAGAGCTCATGAACGCACAAGTTTTTTTGTGGAACTTAGACTTTTTCAAAGCGAAAGAGAAGCTAAACTCGGACAACATCTTAATCAGGATAGTAATGTTTTTAGTCCTGTCTATAATGCTCTCAGCCCAAGAGTCACAAAAGCTTTTTTGCGCTACACGATGGATTACGCTGTTATAGAGCTTGGTCGCAGACCTCGTTCTTGGGCTCAAGGCCTTCTTTATGATGCAGGGGAAAAACCTTTTGCAACTTCAGCTAGCCTATTTGATGGAGTAACAGCGTACATCGAACCCTCAAAGAGCCAAAGCCTCTCTTTCATGGCAGGATACGACATCCTCCACAGTGGGGCTCCAGTACCAAACCAAGCAGACACAAACATCTTCCACCAAATTTTTGGAGGAGTAATATTTGACACAGAAAAACTCCACGGCACAGGCCCCGTCGCCTCAGACACAGGTCTTTATTTTGCACACATGTTTGATAGCTATAGAAAAGCTGGTGATGCTTCCACTTCTGTTAGTTTTTTTGATGCTTATTTCAACTTCTCATTCAACCCAATCAAGCTTAAGTGGAAAAATGAGCTCTTAGGAACCTGGGGGACTGCTGGCACAGATCAAGCACAAAGTTTAGGGGCTCGCATGGGCAAAGGCGAAAGTATTGAACTGGGAAGTTTTTCTGTAGCTAGTCACTTGGAATGGACTTTCTTTGAAGCTGGCTCCTATCTTGGTCCAAAAGATTTTAACAAAGGAGACTATAAAAGAAGTCTTATCTATTTTGACCTTGTCTTCCTACCTGGTATGGCTGAAGGAGCAGATGCCCCTAGTGAGCCTAAAATTGCTAAAACAAATGCCTTTAAAGCTCATGAAAATTTCAAGAAGACTCTTATTCTCTTCAACACAAAACCAAACTTAGATAACTCTCATGTAGACGGCGTATTTGACCCTTACCGCATGATGAACACTCATCTTTACTCTCTCGGTGTTCGCTACGAGGACCTAAAAATTGGAAACTTTGAAGGCAAGCTTACACACGCAAGACTCTCAAAAACTCACGGAGCAACTGGTAAAGTAGGCTACAAAGATAATGGAACAAACCTTGGCTTTGAAACTGACATTAGCTATTCTATCAACTTCGGTAAAAATATTACAGTGGGTGCTGATCTTGGCATGCTAGTACCTGGTAATGCTTTAAAATCAACAAGGATACCTGACCCGTCCATCTCATTTTTGGCTCAAGCTGCTGTTCTGTTTAAGATATAGTTTGGCCCCTATGCACTTCTTTGGTAAAATTATATTTCTCATACTGCTTTTATTTCAATTAAGTGGTTGTGGTCATAGGGTTGCACTTTCTTCTCCCAGATCAGAAAAACTACCTTCTATGCCAAAAAACAATTCTAAGAAATAAAAGTTGTGACCTCACTTAAATTTTAATCTCTCTTTAGAGGAAAAACTATGAAGACACAGGTTCCTTCTGTTTGGACAGCTCTTGTTACCCCTTTTGAAAGCAATGGAAAGATTGACTGGAAATCTTTTGATAAACTCCTAGAAGAACAACTAGCTGCAGAAATCACAGGTGTTGTTATTTGTGGGACAACAGCAGAAGCCCCTGCTCTTGAAGTTTCTGAAAAAATATCTCTTGTAGAAAGAGCAAAGAAACTCGCTAAAAACAAACTCAAAATCATGGTGGGCACAGGGTCTAACAACACAAATGACTCTGTAGAACTTTCAAAAAAAGCTCGTGACGCAGGAGCTGACAGCTTACTTGTGGTCACCCCTCCTTATAACAAACCAAGTCTTGCAGGACTTGTAAAACATTTTGAAGCAATTTCAGAAGCTAGCAAAACTCCTATTTGCCTTTACCACGTCCCAGGCAGGACAGCTCAGCACCTTTCAGCAGAAGCTATGAAAAAAATAACAGAAGTGGACAGAGTCTTCTCAATTAAAGAAGCAAGCGGAGACCTTTCGCTCTATTCAAGAGTTCTCGAAGCTTGTCCAAATAAAATTATTCTGACAGGAGACGACCCGACTTATCTTCCTAGTTTATCTGTTGGGGGACAGGGAGTGATCAGTGTCATGACAAATGCTTTTCCAAAAGCTTTTGTCAGTCTTTCAAGAGCCTATGCAGCAGGAGATGTTCAAAAAGCAAAAAAAATTCATCAACTTTTCTTCCCTATGATTGAAGCTCTTTTTTGCGAAACAAACCCGACCCCAGTAAAATATGTTATGGAAAAAATGGGCCTCTGCTCTTTTTTTGTAAGACTTCCTCTTGCTCCTCTTACAAAAGAAAGTGTGAATCACATTGACAAAACGTTTGAAACTCTCACAGCTAGACTTTGCGAGGTATCCTTGTGAGTAAAATTATAAACGTTTGGATCAACGGCATTTCTGGTCGCACGGGACAGTGTCTAGAAACTCTTATTCATGAAGACAAAACTTATAAACTCCTTGGTGGGTCATCTAAAGAAACTTTTCTAGAAGAAAGTAAAAAACTAAAAGATGCTGATCTTGTCATTGATTTTTCGACAGAAGCAGGCAACGCATCTTTAATTCATCTTCTCAAAGAAGAGCCTTTTCTTCAGAAAAAAAGTTTTCTTATTTGCACAACAGGACTCAAACAAGAAACTCTTTCGTTTTGGAAAGATCTTCCTTCAAAAGAAAAAGAGGCAAAAGTCCTTGTCGCCCCTAACACAAGCCTTGGGATTCTTTTTACTCGTGAAGCTTCTCTTGCTATTGCGCAAAGAGCCCACGCAGAGGGTTTTGATCTTGTCTTAGAAGAAACCCATCATCGCTACAAAAAAGATGCTCCAAGTGGTACAGCTCTTTTCTTAGCAGAATCACTCGGAACAGCAACAGATCTTAGAGTAGTAACTGACTGTGATCACAAAAAAAATCAACCCCAAGAGACAATTCATGTTCATGCAAGTCGTGGTGGTGGAGTTTTTGGTGAGCATACGATTCGTTTCATCTCAGACAATGAAGAAATTTCTATTACCCACAGAGCTTTTTCACGAGACCTTTTTGCTAAGGGTGCTCTTTTCCTCGGGAAATGGCTTCATGCACAAAAAGGTGGTTTTTACAGCCCAGAGAATGTATCATCCTAGCCTTTTATAACTGAGCCCATAAGTGAAAACCTAGGAGACAAAAAAATATTATGTCTAAACACCCTTCTTACAGTGTTAAAGATTATCTTCTTTTTTTGCTGCCTTCTCTTTTTGGTTTGGTGAGTTTTCTAATCCCACTTCCCTTCTCTAGTGGGTATGATCTTTTTGTAGGAATGCTTGCTCGAAAAATATTAGGGCACCTAGAAATTTATCTCCCGACAGTTCTTCTCATTCTCCTTGGAAGTGCTGCTATTTTTAGCTCGCTTAGTCACTTCAAAAAAAACACGAACTTTTTTATTTCTTATTTTAAAGTAAATTCTTTTTGGCTAATTATTCGTATTCTAGGCTTTCTTTTTTGTCTGTCATGTTATTTTAAGATAGGCCCATCTTTTATTTATCATGAAAAAACTGGGTCTATGCTTTTTAGAGAACTTCTGCCTTTTCTTTTTTGTATTTTTATTTGTGCAGGTTTTTTACTCCCTCTTCTTCTTAACTTTGGTTTGCTTGAATTTTTTGGAGTTCTTCTCACAAAAATTATGCGTCCTGTATTCACACTACCAGGACGATCTTCTCTTGACTGTATTGCTTCTGTCATTGGAGACGGTAGCATTGGAATACTTCTCACTAACAAACAATATGAAGAAGGTTTTTACTCAAGAAGAGAAGCTATGGTCATTGCTACCACCTTCTCTTTTGTCTCTCTTACTTTTTGCTTTGTCATCCTTGCCCAAGCGAAACTAACAGCTCTTGCAATCCCATTTTTTATAACTATTAGCTTAGCTGCTTTTGCAGCTGCTGTTATTTGTCCACGGATTCCTCCACTGTCGAGAGTAGAGGATACTTATTTTAAAAAAAGAGAAAATTTAGACAGTGAACCTGTTTCAAAAACACCCTTGCTTATAAGAGCTTTCAGAAGTGGTCTTGCTTTAGCAAAAAAAAATGCCTCTCTTAAAGCTTACATTAAAGAAGGAACTACAAGTGTCCTTGATATGTGGTTTGGAGTTCTTCCTGCTGTCATGGCATTTGGTACTGTTTCTCTTGTGATTGCTACTTACACTCCTCTTTTTAAATACCTAGGACTTATTGTTTACCCGCTTCTTTATGTTTTGCGCGTACCTGAAGCGTATGAAGCCTCTCAAGCTTTTGTCATCGGGTTTAGTGATATGTTTCTTCCAGTGATTATTAGTCACGGGATTAAAAGTGATTTCACTCGTTTTGTCATTGCTTGCACAAGTGTTTCTCAACTTATTTTTATGTCTGAAGTGGGAGCTCTTCTTCTTAGTAGTAAAATCGGAATTAAATTCTTAGATCTTGTTTTGATTTTTATTATAAGAACTGTCATCACACTTCCTATCATTGTGATTTGCGCTCATCTTCTTCTTTAAAATGTTTTTGCTCTTTGGCGATCAAAAAAAACTAATCCTGCTGTAGCCACTGCTACTGCTCCTCCTGCCAAAAAAACTGTTTTCTTTAAAGCAGCCTTTTCTCCATTGGTTTTATTTTGTGCTCCTCTTAAAATATTTTTCAACAGGGGACCATACGAGCTTTTGTTTCTAATCACAGAAGGATCAGCACCTGCTTTTAAAAGTATTTCGACTCGATCTTGATAAATTCCAGATTTATAGGAGAGAGCACACTGAAGAGGTGTTTGCTTGTCACTATTTAGGGCATTAATAAACTTTTTTATTTGAGAATGACTTAAAACACTTAATGCATATGGCAAAGAGGAGTCATTGATCCCCCGAGCAGCTTTGTGCAAAATATTTTCATTAGTGCTGGGATCGATTGCATGGACCTGAGCTCCTTCTTGGATAACAATTTTTATCCAATTAGAATCTCCTGTCTCAGCATGAGTGAGCAAAAACCGATTGAACTTCTCCTGATCATCTTTGCTAAGAGTCTCTCCAAAAGCCACAAATCCTGTGAAAATGAAACTGATCTTCATCAAAGTTATATTCCTCAAGACCTCACCCTCCTTTGAAATCACCGTAGTTCTTCTCTGGATAGAAAAGTATAGCGGCGAGGAAAGCTCTGTTTCGAGGCATTTTTATAACTCTTTGATTTAAAAAGAATCTATTTTCAGCAACTTTACGCCCTACATTTGTTATTCTTCTTACTTAATGGTTCGCATCTCTTCTTAAATGCATTCTTCTCTAGAAATTCTGCTAGAAATCATGCTACACTCAAGGAACAGTTCGTAAAACTTTTCCTAAACTTTTCTGCATGATGGTTTGCATAAAAATGATCAAAAAAAATATTTTCCATTCAAGTTTTCTTCTTTTTTTTAGTCTATCTCTTCTTGCTGAAGGAGAAAGTCCCGACGCAACATTAGCAGCTCAACTGAAGATTTCAGCTGCACAAGCTGTTCTCATAGATTTCCACTCACAAACAGTTCTTTTTGAGCGAAATGCTTATGAGAAGATGACTCCATCATCCATGACTAAAATCATGACTGCTTATCAAATTTTTGAAGCCCTCGAAAAAGGTACAATCAAACTAGACACAGCTTTTTACATTAGCCCAAATGCTAGAGCACAAACAGGGTCTCGCATGTTTTTGGAACAAGGCTCCTCTGTACCTGTGCTTGAACTTCTAAAAGGAACTGTTGTATCTTCTGGTAATGATTCTACTGTAGCTTTAGCTGAAGGTCTTGCTGGGTCAGAAGCTGTTTTTGCTAGTCAAATGACAACCCGCGCTCAGGCACTTGGAGCTCGAAATACACAGTTTTTAAACTCTAGTGGACTGCCGCATGAAGGGCACTACTCAACAGCTTATGATATGGCTCTTCTTGGAATAGCCACCATAAAAGATTTTCCTGACTACTATGAGCAATTTTATCCGCTGCTTAAATTCGAACATAACAAGATTGAACAGTATAATCGTAACAAACTCTTAAGAAGCACCCAAAACGACTACACTGTAGATGGGCTGAAGACCGGTTTCACAGATGCTGGTGGCTATGGTATGGTCTTTTCTGCAACAAAGGGGGCGACAAGACTGCTTGGTGTTGTTAATGGTTTAACTTCTGACAAAGATCGCCAGAGAGAGGCTAGAGCTCTTTTGCAGTGGGGTTTTAATCAACACAACACGATTAATCTCATGGCAAAAAATCATGTTTACTTTTCTCTACCAATCGAAAAAGCTGAAACAAATCATGCAGAAATCATCAGTCCAAACAATGCTTTCTATAGCTACCGCACCTCTGACAGTCTAGACAAAAAACTGACTATTCGTCTTGAAACTCTTAAAACTTCTGCTCCTATTGAAAAAGGAGAACACATTGCAAATCTTTATATCACTGGTGGATTGAAAGAAAAATTTATCATCCCACTTCACTCAAAAAACGAGGTGAAACAACGAGGACTTTTAGCCTCTCTTTATACTCAATTTATTAATTTATTTTCTCCAAAAGCGATTCAAAACGAAGAAGATCTAAATAAAATTATTAAAACTTCACTTCTTGCACCTATTAAATCGACTGAAAATATTACTTTATAAGAAATGCAAATTAAAAGTGGAGGTCTATTTAGATGTTCTTGAGTATGAAATCTCTTTTTGCTTTTCTTTTATTATTTAGTTTACTTTCTTGTGTACACACAACGGAAGAAAAAACGAGACTCACAGATACAGAAGAGGCTGAGCTTTATCAAACGCTAAAAAAGTTCATCTTAGAAGAAGAAGCAAAGGACCTTAAAGAGTGTCACTGTATGAAAGCTTTCTACAGAGATTTAAAAACGCCTCCAAATAATACAGTCCGTTATGTCTACGATAGAAAGCTTGGAGAACAAGCTGTTATCAGGAGTCAAGGCCGTTCCAACGTCAAAATTTTTGCTATTGGACCTGGTTTACTTCTTAATGAACTTACGGCCTTCTCTTATGTTTTAGCCCTTGGAAAAAATCTTGAAGTTTATGCGAACGATCATGCGTATATTTTTTATGGGCAGGACAATTTTGAAGAAAAAGCTACCCAGTGGGCTGAAAATAAAGAGCTCATCCCTGAAGGGTGGAAAGGATTTTATTTTTGGGACCGTTATAAACCTAAAGAAGAACATTTAGAACCCTTGATTCCTCTTCTACATAAGCATCACAGGGCTGTTGATCAATTTAAAAATGTCATCCAAAAAATAGCAAAACACTACAATAGAACAGTGGACTTTAAAATTATTCTTCCTCCCACCGATGCAAAAATAAAACTTCCTGAAATTGATCTCGTTACAGCTATTGATGCTTTTCAAGACTTACCAAATCTTATGAATAATTTCTTCTATGCTTTCTCCTTAGCAAGAAGTTCTGTGCGTTTTATTGGGCTCAATAAAACAAAGCCTCTAGGCCATTTTTGGGGTGGAGAAAAAGCCGAAGAACGTGAGCACGCTTCTTTGCAAACTGTTCATATTGATATCTATGACATCACACAAGAGCCTGGTTTTGGAAGCTACAGGCTTGTTGAAAAACTTGATTTTTCTTATACAAAAGATCAAAAAGAAAAGTCTGTAAATTATATTAAGAACCCTAAAGCTGAAAATGGCACTGGACTTTATGACTAAATATGGGAAGTAAAAGTTGAGCCTATTTTATCATAAATCTTGCAAAATCTTTCACGAAGAGATCTTTCATTTCACTCAAACCGTTAGTCATTCTGAGCAGAACGAAGAATCTCCCTTGTTTGCAATGACAGAAGGAAAACTCAAAGAATGCTTACCCTGTGAAGTACCTTGTCTTAGGAGCTCACGGTCAATTAGGAAAAGCTTTTTGTGAACTCCTAACAGAAAAACAAAAAGACTTTTTACCACTCTCACGAACACAGTTAGATATTACTCAGTTTGCTCAAGTGAAAGAGGCACTAGAGCGTCTAAAGCCAAGTGTTATTATCAACTGCTCTGCGTATAATTTTGTAGATCTTGCTGAAGAAGAACCCGAACTTGCTCACCTTATAAATGAACATGCAGTCAGACATCTAGCTACTCTTTGTGCTTCTCTTGGGATAAAACTTCTGCACTTTAGTAGCGATTATGTTTTTAGCGGTAAAGCTGAAAGTCCCTACCAAGAAGACTCTCAAGCCTTACCTGTCAATACTTATGGGCTTAGTAAACTTCTCGGTGAAGAAGCTATCATCAAAAACTCTAGCAATTATCTAATTTTTCGCTCAAGCTGGATTTATGGAAACGGCACACAAAACTTTATCTACAAACTCCTCCAGTGGACACAGCAAAAAGACACAGTTGCTGTAGCTTTTGATGAAGTTTCCATTCCTAATTGGACAAGAACGTTAGCAGAAATAACTCTGCAAGCAATTGAAGATGACTTGCGTGGACTTTTTCATCTGACTTGTGGTGGGTTTTGCTCTCGTTATGAGCTTGCTTGCAAAATTATTGATCACATGAAGTTGAATAAAAAAATTATTCCTGTCGAAAAAAAAACTTTTGACCTAAAAGCAAAAAGAGGTGATTTTTTAGTCTTAGCCAATGACAAACTGGGTCGTATGTATACTATCCCTCACTGGACTGAGGATTTAGAGAGGTTTCTCAAAAAGAAACCTTTTGCTTGAAAGGGCTAAGAGTGCTCACAATAGAAGCTTCAGACAAAAAACGAGTCATCACACACACAGGGAGTCTTTCTCATTACAGAACTCCTTTCAAAAAAGTCATGGATGACATCAATAGTACTCTCTTTTCTTGGCGTATTTGGATGTCTATGGGCTGGCAAGATGTACGCTTACGTTATAAAAGAACAAAATTAGGACCTTTTTGGATTACTCTTAATACTTGTATTTTTATTGGTTCTATTGGTTTTGTTTTTGGTCCCCTTTTTCATTCAGAAAAAGCTACCTATCTGCCTCACTTAGCGGGTGGTTATATCACTTGGACTTTTATTTCTGCTATTCTGAATGAATCCACAGATGTTTTTAATAGTTCCCAACGCTACATTCTGCAGATCAATCTCCCCTACACTCTCTACGTGATGCGGATGGTTTTTAAACATGCTATTACACTTTTTCATAATTTTCTCCCTGTTATTCTTATCTCTTTGTGGTTTGGTTATAAGTACCAAATTACTCATATCTTCTTACTTGCTCTTGGTTTTTTGTTATTAGCTCTTTGTGGGCTTTTTTATGGAACAGTCTTAGCTTGCATTGGAGCTCGCTTCAGAGATATGAAGCCTGTTATTCATAGTTTTGTTCGTCTGTGTTTTTTCCTCACTCCTATTATGTGGACAAAAGATGAGTTCCCGCAAGAGTACCTTTTTATCGTAGAATACAACCCCTTTTATCACTTGATTGAAGTTGTTAGAAGACCTTTACTTGGTTCTTATTTTACTTGGACAAATCTAGCTTTTTCTTTTGCTCTTGTCTGCGTTGGAGCTGTGCTTATGGTTTTTACTTTAAGACGAACACGTCATAGAATTGCTTTTTGGATTTAAACATATGGCTTCTATTCATTTAAAAGATGTTGTCCTTGATTATCCGGTGACAAGAACACTGAATAGTCTGATCACCTCTCAGTTTAGTAAACATACTATTGGTGGAAAAATCAGAGTCCAAGAAAATAATGTCACTGTTGTTAGAGCTCTTGATCATCTGAGTGTGGACTTTGAGCCTGGAGACAGTGTCGGGCTTATCGGTCACAATGGTTCTGGCAAAAGCACTCTTCTGAGAGTGCTTGCAGGTATTTATGAACCAACTCAAGGGTCTGTTGAGATCAATGGTGTTACGAATGCTCTTCTTGGAATGTCTCTTGGGATGAACCTAGAGGCCACTGGTTATGAAAACATTGAACTCAATGCTATTTTACACGGGTATAATCCAAAAGAAATTGTAGAAAAAACAAAAGAAATAGAAGAGTTTAGCGAACTGTGTGAGTATCTCAGTATGCCTATCCGCTCCTACTCATCAGGCATGAAAGTACGTCTTTCCTTCAGTATGGCTACAGCTTTTTGCAGAGAAATTCTTATCATAGATGAAGTCATGGGAGCAGGAGACGCGTCCTTCATGCAAAAAGCCAGAAAAAGAATGAACTCCCTCATTAACAACTCAGAACTTGTTGTGATGGCTAACCACTCACCTAAGCTACTTCGTAAATTTTGTAATAAAGTTCTTTGGTTAAAACATGGAAAAAAAATGTTCTTTGGACCAACAGATGAAGCTCTCGCTTTTTATAAAGAAAGCCTTGATCCCACAAAAGCCTCTTTGTCATTTTGAGCGAAGCGAAGAATCTCCTACCTTTTGCACCACCATAGTCATTTTCAACGACTTTTTGTCATTCTGAGCAAAGCGAAGAATCTCCTACCTTTTGCACTACCACAGTCATTTTCAACGACTTTTTGTCATTCTGAGCAAAGCGAAGAATCTCCTACCTTTTGCACTACCACAGTCATTTTGAGCGAAGCGAAAAATCTCCCATCTATGCACCTCCATTTCATTTCGGGTTAGGATGACATAAGCAGCGAAAAATCCTCTTTTAATTCAGTTCATTATAAAAAACTCAAAAAAACACTAAAGATTTCCCTCTCCTATCCGATCTCTAAATTGTACTTTTTATTAGATTTAGAACAGAGTTATGTTCTACAAAAAAATTAGGAGAACTTATGTTAGGGACAGTATCAACAAGAAAAAAAGCAACCACAAAGAAAAAAGTAACAAAGAAGAAAGTGGCTACTAAAAAAACCACTGCTACAAAAAAGAAAGTAACGAAGAAAAAAGTAGCAACGAAAAAAAAGGTAACAAAAAAGAAGAAATAACGTTTTGTCATCCTGACCCAAAATGAAAAGGAGGGGAAGGATCTCCTAAGAATGCATAGATGGGAGATTTTTCGCTTCGCTCAAAATGACAAGATATCGTCAAAATGACAAGATATTAGGGCTTGTCATCCTGACCCGAAATGAAAAGGAGGGGAAGGATCTCCTAAGAATGCAAAGGATGGAGATTTTTCGCTTCACTCAAAATGACAAAGTATAAAGAAATGATTGTTTAACTAAAAAAAAGGATAAAAATTATGCGTTCCGTAAAAAAGTTATTTTCACTGACCCTTACAACATTAAGTTTGCTCTTTTTAGCTTCTGGGTGTGGTGGAAGCTCAGCTATAGCCCTTCCAATATAGGTTGATATTTATAATAATATTGATATGTTGTGATTTTTTGGATTTGTTATGCCTGCTCCATATAGTGATGACTTAAGATCTCGAGTAATATAGCCCTTCCAATATAGGTTGATATTTATAATAATATT
>CANFEH010000015.1 GCA_947445855.1 Zetaproteobacteria bacterium | reverse complement strand
GCGCTCTTCTTGCAAGAGCTGTGTGTGATGAATTCAAAGAAAAAAATCCTGGAGCGCACTGTTTTGTTGCTGGAGCTGTGGGGCCTACAAGTCGAACCTGTTCTTTGTCTCCTGATGTGAATAATCCTAGTTTTCGTGCTACTCATTTTGATGCGATGAGCCAAGCTTACGAAGAACAAATGCGAGCTCTTTTAGAGGGAGGAGTAGATCTTCTTTGTATTGAAACTTGTTTTGATACTCTCAATTTAAAAGCAGCTATTTATGCTGTGAAAAAAATTGAAAAGGACTTAAGAGAACGAATTCCTCTTATCATTTCAACGACGATTACAGATGCTTCAGGACGAACTCTTTCAGGACAAACTATCGAAGCTTTTTGGAATTCTATTCGCCATGCTGAGCCTCTTTGTGTTGGAATTAACTGTGCTCTTGGCGCGGAAGAAATGAGACCATATCTGCAAAGACTAAGTGAAATAGCAGATTGTTTTATCAGCTGTTATCCAAATGCAGGACTTCCAAACCCTCTGAGTGAGACAGGTTATGACGAAACTCCAGAGCACATGGCTCGTCAAATTAAAGATTTTTGTAAAAGTGGTTTTTTAAATGTAGTAGGTGGATGCTGTGGTACAACACCAGAGCATATAGCTCATATTAAAGCTGTCGCTAAAGGTTATTCACCAAGAGTTGTTTTAGAAAAGCCTAAGAAATTAAGACTAAGTGGATTAGAGCCTCTTGAAATTTCTTCTGAGCCATCTTCTTTTATTATGATTGGTGAAAGAACAAACGTTACAGGTTCTCCAAGGTTTTCAAAACTTATTCAGGCAGGTCAGTTTGAAGAAGCTCTCATTGTGGCTAAGCAGCAAGTAGAAAACGGAGCGAACATCATTGATATTAATTTTGATGAAGGGCTTCTTGACAGTAAAGCTTGCATGGAAAAATTTGTCAATCTTATTGGCTCTGAGCCTGATATCTGCCGTGTTCCTCTTATGATTGATAGTTCAAAGTGGGATGTGATTGTAGCAGGGCTTAAATGTTCTCAGGGTAAATCTATTGCAAACTCTATTAGTCTGAAAGAAGGAGAAGATGATTTTTTAGCGAAAGCTTTTGAGCTCAAAGCTCTAGGTGCAGCAGCTGTTGTGATGGCTTTTGATGAAAAAGGCCAGGCTGCAACCCTTGCAGATAAAGTTTCTATTTGTCAAAGGGCTTATAAACTTCTCACAGAAAAAGCAAACTTCCCAAGAGAAGACATTATTTTTGATCCGAATGTTTTAACTGTAGGAACTGGTATAGAAGAACATAATGACTACGCAATCAACTTCATAGAGGCTGTGAGAGAAATCAAAAAAACTTGTCCTTACGCTCTCACAAGTGCAGGGGTTAGTAATATTTCTTTTTCTTTTCGAGGACAAAATAAAATCAGAGAAGCTATGCACTCTTCTTTTCTTTATCATGCTACTTCGGCAGGTCTTGATATGGGAATTGTAAATGCTGGGATGCTTGATATTTATGAAGAGCTTGATCCAACACTTTTAAAAGCTGTGGAAGATGTTCTTTTTAACCGAGTAGATACGGCAACAGAAAATCTAGTTGAACTTTCTCATTCTTTGAAAAATTTAGCAGAAGAAAAAGATACAATTAAAGTAGAAGAGTGGAGATCTCTTCCTGTGAGAGAAAGACTTATTTATTCTCTTGTGAAAGGCATTCAAACACATATCGAAAAAGACACAGAAGAGGTGAGAGGAGAATATAAGAAAGCTCTTGAAGTAATCGAAGGGCCTCTTATGGATGGAATGAAAAAAGTAGGAGAGTTTTTTGGTGCTGGTAAAATGTTTCTTCCACAAGTAGTAAAAAGTGCTCGCGTGATGAAACAAGCAGTTGCTTACTTAGACCCTTTTTTAAAAGCAGAAAAATTGTCTGCTACAAAAAAATCTTCTGAAAAAAAGAAAACATTTGTTCTAGCTACTGTAAAAGGTGATGTTCACGATATTGGAAAGAGTATTGTGTCCGTTGTTCTCTCTTGTAATAATTATGAAGTCATTGATCTTGGTGTTATGGTTGAATGCAAAAAAATTCTTGATAAAGCAAAAGAAGTTGGTGCTGATTTAGTTGGGCTCAGTGGTTTGATAACACCTTCTCTTGAAGAAATGATGCATAATGCAAAAGAAATGGACCGCCTAGGTTTTGATATCCCTCTTTTGATTGGGGGGGCTACAACAAGTAAAAAGCACACAGCTATCAAAATAGCTCCTTATTACAAAGGTGTCACAGTACATGTCCCAGATGCTTCTCTTGTGATTGATGTTTGTAATGAACTTCTATCTGAAACAAGAAAAGAAAATTATATTCTAGAGGAAAAGAAGAAACAAGAACTCATTCGGAAACGTTTTTTAGAGGGACTACAAGAAAAGAAAAAACTTTCACTTGAAGAGTGTCGAAAGAAAAAATTTTTGATTGAACCCTCAAATATAAGAAACACTCTGAATGAACCTATCAAAGTTTTACGTAAAGAGTTCTTATTAGAAGAGGTAGCTCGTTTTATAGATTGGTCGCCTCTTTTTTGGGCCTGGGGTCTTAAAGGTCTTTTTCCAAAAATACTTACTCATAAAAAATGGGGAGAGGAAGCAAGAGATCTTTATAAAAATGCTCAAAGTCTATTAGAAGATTTTATCCAGAATAAAAGATTTACATTAAAAGCAAGCTATGGGCTTTGGCCTGCCCAAAGTCAAAATGAAACGATCACTTTATTTGAAGATAAAAGTTTAAAGGCAAAAGTAGAAGAGTTCCATTTTTTAAGACAACAGCGTCTAAAAGAGACAACAAATCCTTATCTATGTTTAGCTGATTTTATTCCTGGAAGAGAATCCAGTTCTTTTGACTGGATGGGAGCATTTGTTGTGACAGCTGGAGATGAAGTAGAACAGTACGCAAAAACTTTTGAAGACAAAGGGGACGACTACACATCAATTTTAATAAAATCTCTTGGAGATCGTCTTGCCGAAGCTTTAGCAGAGAAATTACATCAAGAGGTGAGAGAACTCTACTCAGGAGAGAAAGAAGATTTAAGCATAGAAGAGTTAATTAAAGAAGGTTACAAGGGAATACGTCCAGCCCCTGGGTATCCAGCTTGTCCTGATCATTCTGAAAAGAAAAAAATTTGGGAGCTTCTTCATGTTGAAAAAAACTTGAATGTGTTTCTTACAGAAAATTTTGCCATGTATCCTGCAAGTTCTATTGCTGGTTACTATTTTTTCAACCGAGAGGCTTCTTATTTTTCTGTAGGTTCTTTGGAAGAAGACCAACTAAGAAGTTATAGTCTCTTGAAAAATATTTCTCTTGAAGAAACTCATAAACTTCTTAGAATGCAAACATTATGAAATTTTTTTAAAAAAGGCTTTTGTGATGAAAAAAAATCATCCTATTCTCCAAGCTTCTCATATTCTTCTAGACGGTGGTGTTGGAAGTGAGCTCTATAAAAGAGGTGTTTTTATTAATAAATGCTTCGAAGAAGTGAACCTCACAAACCCTTCTCTTGTTGAGAATATTCATAGGGAGTATGTCGCTTCTGGGTCTAGTATCATCACAAGTAACAGTTGGGGGGCTAATAGACTTAAACTGAGAGGATTTTCTCTTGAAAGCAGTTTTGAAGAAATCAATCAAGAGGCTATCAAGATAGCTAAAAAAAGCGCAGGAGCGACTGCTCTTGTTGCTGGTTCTATAGGTCCTCTTGGGGTTCGAATTGAACCTTTTGGGCCCACTTCTTTCGAGGAGGCTCGAACCTATTTTAGAGAGCAAGCTAAAATTCTAAAAGAAGCAGGTGCTGACTGTTTGTCTCTTGAAACTTTTAGTGATTTGAGTGAACTCAAAGAAGCTATTCTTGCCTGCAAAGAGGTGGCTCCTGATCTTTTTCTTTTTGCTTATTTAGCTATCGAAAATGAAAAAGAAACTCTTCTTGGGACGCCACTTTTGTGGTGTGCCCAAAAAGTTGAAAGCTTAGGTGTTGATGCTCTGGGACTAAACTGCAGTGTCGGCCCAAAGGTTATGTATGATGCTCTCAAAGCAATAATTCCTCTTGTAAAAATTCCTATTAGCTTAAGACCAAATGCAGGTTTTCGTAAGCAAGTAGGAGGACGTCGTTTGAATCTTTGTTCTCCAGAGTACATGTCAGAGTTTACAAAAGATTTTTTTAGACTTGGAGCTAAATTTGTGGGTGGTTGTTGTGGTACTGGGCCAGAGCATATTCGCATGATGTCGAATGCTCTTCGGTTCAATAAAGTTTATTCAGAAGAACACTCTTATCTGGATAAAAATTTTTCGGATGAAGAAAAGCTAGGAGTTGATGATTCTCGTGTCAAGTTGTCTGCTGTGTCTAGGAAGTGTGATTCTAATTGGGCGCAGAAAATTGAAGAAGGTAAGAAAGTTGTTTGTGTAGAACTTTTGCCTCCTGAGTCTACAGATCCTAGTCTTCTTATAGAAAAGACAAAGCGTCTAAAAGAATTAGGAGTTGATGCTATTAATATTCCTGATGGCCCAAGAGCGAGCGCTCGTATGAGCGCTCTTCTTACTTCTGTTCTTGTAGAAAGAGAAACAGGCATTGAAACTATTTTACACTACACTTGTCGCGATAGAAATATTCTTGGGATTCAATCGGATATGATTGGAGCTCAGGCTATTGGTTTGAAAAACATGTTACTTATCACAGGAGATCCTCCGAAGACAGGTCTCTATCCTCATGCCACAGGTGTTTTTGATGTGGACGCTATTGGGTTGACAAATATTGTCAATAAACTAAATGAAGGGCTTGATATTGGTGGAAAAAAACTTAAGCAAGCTACTAACTTTTCCATTGGTGTAGGTGTTAATCCTGGATCGCCTGAACTAGAGCATGAATTAAAACGATTTATGTGGAAAGTAAAAGCAGGTGCTCACTGGGCTATTACGCAGCCTGTTTTTGATGTGAGCTGTTTCAAAAATTTTATAAAAGAAATTGAACAAAGAGATATTAAAATTCCAATTATTGCTGGTATTTGGCCGC
Source organism: Zetaproteobacteria bacterium (assembly GCA_947445855.1). GTDB lineage: Bacteria > Bdellovibrionota_B > Oligoflexia > Oligoflexales > Bog-1112 > CANFEH01. The sequence continues at coordinate 21,882 of CANFEH010000015.1, read as the reverse complement.
TTGTAAGTTATAAGAATGCTCTTTTTCTTCATAATGAAGTGCCTGGTATTTCTATTCCTTCACACATTATGGAAGCTATGAAAAACTCAGAAGGAAAAGAAAACCCCTCAGAAGTTGGTGTGCGACTAGCAAAAGAGATGATGGAAGAGATTAAAGACTTAGTGAGTGGGTTTCAAATATCAGCTCCATTTGGAAAAATTGATTTGATAGAACCTCTTTTAGAGTTTTTTCTGAAAGAAAACTTTTTTTCTAAAGGTAAGAAGGCTGAATGTCTTTGTTCTTAAAAAATGAAAGCTTTTAATAAATACTTTTCAACTTATGCTGAAAAAGAAATTCAGTTTGTAGATCTTTTACCTTCCGATTTTAAAGATTTTGATTATGCTGTAACAGTTCCTCTTTGTGATGAGCTAGAAGATTTTCCAAGACTTGTCGCTTCTCTAGAAAAAGCAGCAGGCTTTTCATCCAAGTCTATCTTGCTTATAGCTCTTGTTAATAATAGGCTAAATAGTTCTCAAGAAGTTAAAAAAAACAATCTTGAACTTTTAAAGATTTGGAAAGAAAATTTAAGAGGAGAAGGTCTTTTTTTTCAGAATGAAATTTTTTTTGGACTAAAAAGAAAAAAAGTTTCTTTCTTCTTTATTGACTGTGCAAGTGAGGGGAAATGTTTTCAAGAAAAAGAAGGTGTAGGTTTAGCTCGAAAAATTGCTTGCGATGTTGCTTCTTACTTGTCTTATAAGGGTTATGTTAAAAAAGATCCAATTTTTTCGACAGATGGAGATGCAGAGGTTCCTTGTGATTTTTTTTGTTTGCAAGAAGTTAAAATAAAATTTTTTTTTATGGTCTCACCTTTTTCGCATAGAATAGAAGAAGGAGCACCGGATTCTAAAAAAGAAGCTATAAAACGTTACGAGTGCTATCTCAACTCCTATGTAGAGGGACTTTTGTTTGCTCGTTCTCCTTATGCGTTTCACACTATTGGTAGTTGTATTGCTTTCTCTCTTGAAGCTTATGTTCTTGTTCGTGGGTTTCCAAAATCTCGTTTAGCAGGGGAAGATTTTTATTTCTTGAGCAAAGTGGCAAAAGTAGCAGTTCGTGTAGAAGCTCTTTGCTCTCCCATTATTTTATCATCTCGTGAGTCGACTCGTGTGCCATTTGGAACAGGTCAATCTCTAAAAAAAATTGTAGCCGAGGAAAAAGACAGTTACAAACCTTATGAAAAAGATCTTTTTTATCCACTAAAAGCTTACTTAGAGTTAGCTCAAAATATTTTCTCTCAAAAACAGGATGATTTTTCACTAGAGGAAAATGAATTTTTCTTTTTCTTTAAAAATTATGGGTACTTAGACCTCCTTCTGGCTATTTCAAAAGAGAATCTCTCAGGAGAAAGAAAATTAAAAAAATTTCATGATACATTTGATGCTTTTAACACCCTGAAATTCATCCACAAAACAAAAGAAGTTTTTTATTTTTGAAATCCTTTTAAGAGCTTAAGCTAACTTCTCTTTTTTTCCTAAAGTTTTTCAATAGCTTGTCCGATATCACATCGTGTTATTTAAGTTCATATTTTGGAAACTTTTTATGAAAAAGCTTGTGCTCATTCTTAGGAGAGCTCTTTTTAAGGAGGCAGATAGGCTTTGCTTTAGAAGCTTTTGTCGTACGACAATTGCTAAAGAAGGAAGAAGAGCTTTTTTAAGACATGATGCCACAGAAGAAGATTTAAGAGAGTTTCTCTCTGTTTTTTGCAAAGAAGAGACCATTGAACTTGGTATCCGTATTATTTCTTTTGGAAAAATTAAAGAGAAAAAATTTTATTTGATAGCCTATCTTCAAAAAGAAGGGGTGTTAGAAGTTGATATTTTTCTTGGAAAAAAAGCAAAGCTTTCTGCAGCGTATGAATGGATGGAAAGAGAAACAATTAAAAAAGATGGTCTTGAAGAAGACTATTATAAAAGACTTAAATCTGAAGAAAATAGCACATTGGTAGAAGAAGCTTTAAAAGAAGCTGCTTCTGCTATTGTAATAAAAGAAACAGGAATATGGACTTTTAATGAGGAAACTCTACAAAAAGCAAAAGAGCATATTCAAGTAGGTGAGCCAAAAAGGCAAGAAGACATAAATGTTCAAAGCGAAGAAAAAGCCATTCTTAGAGAAGAAATAAGTTTTACAGAAGAGCTAGAAAATAAAGAATTAAAAAGAGAGGAGATCAAGGTGAGTGCCGATAAAAACAAAACACAAGAAAAAGTAACATCTAGTTTTGATGATATGTTTGGAGGAGGGAGTGAAACTTTGTTTGCTCCAGATATCCAGGAAGAAAAAAAAGATCTTAAACCAGAAAAAGAATTAGAAGAGTTTCTTGCGCCTGATCCTGTGGAAGAAATCCCTGTGGAAAAAGTCATACGTCAAGAAATTATTGAGCCTTTAAAAAAAGAAGCTGTATCCAAAGAATCTTTTTATGAAGCTCCAAAAAATACTCTCCCAGTTAAAACATCTACTCCAATAAAAATTAATTACACAAGTGATTTAGATGGGGTAGGGGCCTTGGGTGGAAAGCATTTTATTGATACTGTCTTATCAGAAATGGTGACAAAAAAAGCGAGTGATCTTCATCTCACGATAGGACAGCCTTTTATTTTTCGTATTGATGGAGAAATCAGAAGAGAGGGGCTTGAGAAGCTCACCCCTAAGCATATGGAGTCTTATGTGGACTCTATTATCCCTAAAGGAAAGAGAGCTCAGTTTATTGAAACATCTGATATTGATTTTGCCCATGAAGTGAAAGGAAAAGGACGTTTCAGGGTCAATCTTTATAGGGATGTGAACGGGGTTGCTTGTGTGATTCGACATATTCCAGATAAAATTGTTTCAGCAGAAGCTTTAAATCTTCCTCAGTCTCTTATTAAATTTTGTGGAGCTTCAAAAGGGCTTGTTCTTGTGACAGGGCCTACAGGGAGTGGTAAGTCTACAACTCTTGCTGCTCTGCTTGATTATATTAACACAACAAGATCAGATCATATTCTTACTATTGAAGATCCAATAGAATTTGTTTATGAACAAAAAAAATGTCTTGTGAACCAAAGAGAAGTCAGTAAGCACACAGACTCTTTTCATGCAGCTCTGAGAGCAGCTCTTCGTGAGGATCCAGATATTATTTTAGTGGGTGAGTTAAGGGATCTTGAAACAACTTCTCATGCTGTTGAGTTAGCAGAAACGGGGCACTTAGTTTTTGCGACTCTTCACACAAACAGTGCTATTTCAACGATTGATCGTATCATTGATATGTATCCACCTGAACAGCAAAGCTCAATTCGTAACGTGTTAGCAGGGAATGTGAGAGGCATTGCTTCCCAAGTTTTGTGTAAGAAGATCGGAGGAGGTCGTGTTGCTGGGCTTGAAGTTCTTGTTATGGATGAGGCTGTTTCTGCTATGATTAGAGAGAATAAACTTCATATGGTAGAGAACCACCTGAAAACCCACAGAGAAGAAGGGAACACGCTCATGGCTGATTCTCTTCTTGATTTTGTTGAGAAAAAAATAATTCCTTATGAAGAAGCTTGGGCAAAGGCTACAAATAAGAAAAGTTTTGAAGCGCAAGCAGAAAGAAGAAATATTAAAAAAAATTAAGGATCTTGGAATCTTACACTAGCTAAAAAGTTGAGGCATCGCTCTTCTAGATTAAACTGTCCTAAAAGAGTTCTGACGTCTTCTTGTCTAGAAAGAATAGAAAGAACTTCAAGAACTGTGTTGAATTTCTCAAGAGTTGTTTTTTCTCCTTCCCAAGATTTTAGCAGAATGCCGTTACTAATATTGTTTTTAAAGGAGATAACTCTATTATCAACTAAGACTTTTCGTTCAATAGGTTGCTCTATAGCTACTGTGTTTAGATCTTTGACGTAAAATTTTTTGCCGTGAGTAAAGAATGGAAGACAATCGTCTCTAGAGAATATTGTTTTTATTTTTTTTGCTGGATCTAATTGATCAGTGATAGCTTTTGCGTAGGCTGCTATAGAAGAAGTGAAAATATAAGTATCAAACTGATTTGTGCATTTTTCAATAAATTCTCTCACTCCAGGTCGTATAAAAACAGTATATTTCTTTCTTTTTCCTTTGTAAGTACATTCTATGTCAAAGAATTCATTACCATTTTTTTTAAGCTCCGTTATATCATCTATATGATCAGAACGTCTTGTGAGAACTAAGCACTCGTCTAAATCAAGAAACACAGCAAGTCGTTTTTTTTCTTCATTTTTTATTCTTTTACGAGGAGGAGGATTGTCTTCTTCAGAAGAAGAGGCTGAAAAACCAAGAAAAGAATAAAATAGTAAAGAAAAAATTAAGAACAGCTGTGCTTTCATGGATTTTTAGAGACCTTATTTTTAGAATTTTAAAAGAGATAAGTTTATTAAAGAACACTTGTGAGAGAGCTATGCTTAAAGAGTGCAGCAAAATTGCCTATCACCAAAAGCTTCATCTAGCCTTCCGACAGAAGGCCAAAACTTTTTATGTTCCAAGTCTTCTAGAGGAAACACAGCTTCTCTTCTTGAGTAAGGTTTATCCCATTCTTCTACAAGTGAAAGAGTTGTGTGTGGAGCATTTTTAAGAGGGTTGTTTTCTTTTGGCCAAGTGCCTTCTTCTACTTTTTTAATCTCTTCTCGAATTGAAATAAGAGCGTCACAAAAGCGATCTAGTTCAGATTTGCTTTCACTCTCTGTTGGTTCAATCATAAGACTTCCCACAATAGGCCAAGACACAGTAGGAGAGTGAAATCCGTAGTCCATAAGTCTTTTTGCAATGTCATGAACTGTGACGCCACTTGTTTTTGTGAGTGGATTAATATCAAGAATACATTCGTGAGCTACAAAATTGGACGGTCCTCTAAAAGACAGAGTGTAGTGATTTTCAAGTCGTTTCACAATGTAGTTTGCATTAAGAATAGCTACTTCGCTTGAAAGTTTTAGTCCAAGTATTTCCATAGTTTGACAGAACATCCAAGGAATTACATAAAGATTAGCACTAGAAAACTCGCTTGCAGCAACAGCTTTCAAAGAAAATTCTTGGTCTTCTTTTGTCGACCCTGGATGGGCTGGTAAGAACGGAGCTAGATGATCTGCTACAGCAATAGGCCCTGCTCCTGGCCCTCCTCCTCCGTGAGGAATGCAAAAAGTTTTATGGAGATTAAAATGACAAACATCTGCTCCAAACTTGCCTGGTTGAATAAGACCCAACTTAGCATTAAAGTTAGCTCCATCGAGATAGACTTGTCCCCCTGCTTTGTGAATTAATTCACAGCATTTATCGACACCTTCTTCAAAGATTCCGTATGTTGACGGGTATGTAATCATAAGAGCTGCTATTTTCCCTTCGTAAATTTTTAGCTTCTCTTCTAGATCTTTGTGATCCAGTCCACCTTCAGGATTACATTGAACAGACACTGGTGTAAACCCAGCAACACTAGCACTTGCAGGGTTTGTTCCATGAGCAGAACTTGGGATCAAACAGATGTTTCTTTTAGTTTCACCTTTTGTGTGAAGATACTTTCTAATCACAAGAAGGCCTGCTAACTCTCCTTGAGCTCCAGAGTTTGGTTGAAAAGAAACGTGTGAAAATCCACTCAGTCTTTTTAGATAAGACCCAAGTTCATTCATAAGTTCTTTATAACCAAGAGCTTGATCTTCTGGAACTTGTGGGTGTAGGCTTGAAAACTCTTCCCAAGTAAAAGGAATCATTTGATTAGCAGAGTTTAGCTTCATGGTGCAAGAACCAAGAGGCATCATACTATGAACAAGAGAGAGATCTTTCATCTCAAGAGATTTAATATATCTCATGAGCTCTGTTTCAGAGTGATAAGAATTAAAAATCTTATGATTAAGATAGTGGGTTGTTCTTTTTAAATGTTTTTCAAGACTATCTTCATATTCTTTTTCAGGGATTTTGACTTGAGTATCTTCTGGTAAGAAAACTTGTAAGAGATCTTTTATATTTTGCCAAGAGGTGGCTTCGTCAAAAGAAATTAAAACAAAAGGAGCTTTGTCATAGCGGAGATTAATTTTTTGTGCGAGAGATTTTTTTCTAATTTTTTTGCATTCATCATCATTCAATTCTAGAGTTAAAGTATCAAAGAAATTTTTTGATTTAAATTTATAACCATGATCTTTTAGTGTGTTATAAAAAAAATAACTTTTTCCAAGAATACTCTCTGCAATAGACCTGAGTCCACAAGGCCCGTGATAAATAGCATACATAGCTGCTATGTTTGCAAGAAGAGCTTGAGCTGTGCAAATGTTACTTGTAGCAGAGGCTCGTCTAATATGCTGCTCTCTCGTCTGTAGTGCTAGTCTATAAGCAGGTCTTCCGCTAGAATCTTTTGAAAGACCAACAATTCTTCCTGGTACTTTTCTTTTGTATTCATCTTTTGTTGCAAAAAAAGCAGCGTGTGGTCCTCCGTAGGAAAGAGAACAACCAAAACGTTGCATAGAGCCAACTGCTACATCTGCTCCAATAGTCCCAGGAGATTCTAAAAGAGTAAGAGCTAGCGGATCACAGGCAAGTGTGACAAGCCCTCCCAATTTATGGATATGACTTGTTAAATTGAGGTATGGATTGATCATGCCATAAGTATCTGGGTACTGAAGAATAGCTCCCATGAGTTCTTTTTGATCTAGAATTTTTTCATTTTTATCTATTAGAAGATTAATCCCAAGGGCTTCACATCTTGTTTCTAAGACAGCAAGCGTTTGTGGGTGACAATTGTCAGAAGCAAAAAAAACTGTGGATGAACCGCTATAAACATTTTTTGTTAAGTTCAAAGCTTCCATGGCTGCTGTCGCTTCATCCAAAAGCGAAGCGCCAGCAATAGGAAGGCCTGTGAGATCAGACACAAGTGTTTGAAAATTAAAAAGAGATTCTAAGCGTCCTTGAGCTATTTCTGGTTGGTAAGGAGTGTAGGGAGTGTACCAACCAGGATTTTCCACTATATTTCTTCTGATAACAGGAGGTGTGAGACAAGAGTAATAACCAGCACCAATATAATTTTTATACAAAAGATTTTTTTTTGCGATTTCGTTTAAACGGTTTAAGGCTTCATGTTCTGTTTTTGGTTCATCATGAGAGGTGAGGGGGCTGAAAATATATTCTGGAATGATTTTCCTGATTAAATGATCGAGGTTATTTTCTCCTAGAACTTCAAGCATTTGTTCTATGTCATAAGAACTGGGGCCAATATGACGTTTCAAAAAAAGATTATTTTCATTAAGTGCGATAAAATTTTCCAAAGACCCCTCCGTTGAATGAGCGCTGCAATGTTTTTCGTCTTAGTTTTAAAGATCAAAAACTGGGTTAAGTACAGTTTCCTAATGATAACGAATGCGGCGACTAGAAGATAAAAAACCCAATTGCTCCCTATACTTTGTAACTGTCCTCCTTGCGATGTCAATACCTTTTTCTTTTAGTTTTTCTTGAATTTTTGTGTCAGAAAGAGGTTTTGTTTTATCTTCTTCTTTTATCATTTGAGAAAGTAAAAGTTTAACAACAGAACTTGAAACAGGGGATCCTCTTGAAGAGTTTAAACTACTGTTAAAAAATGAACGCAATTCAAACAAACCATGTTTTGTTTGAATGTACTTGTTATTTGTAATGCGACTAATAGTAGATTCGTGAAGCCCTGTGGCCTCAGCTATTTCTTTTAAAATCATAGGTTTTAGATATTTTTTTCCATCATTAAAAAAAGATATTTGTTTTTCTAGAATAGAGTTCACGACTCTTAGAATAGTTTTTTCTCTTTGCTCAAGGCTGTGAATAAGCCATTTTGCTTCTTTTATTTTTCCTTTTAAAAATTGCTTGTCATTTTTTTTTCCTTTGCTGTTACTCACAAGATTTGCATAGTAAGAGTTAATACCAAGATTCCCATGTCGTATTTTTTCAAGAGAAATAATCCAATTTTGCCCATTTTGTGTGAGATAAATATCAGGTGTAATGTACTCAGTAATCTCTTGATTAAAGTTTTGAGCGGGATAACTATTTAAGCCTGTAAGAATTTCTAAACTTTTTTGTAAAGTAGAAAATGGAATGTTTAATAATTTGCAAATAGCAGAGTAATTTTTTTTTGCTAAGTCTTCTAAGTGGTTTTTTATAAGTGTTTCAAGCAGAATTGTTTTTTGATCTTTAGCTTCTAACTGCAAAAGAAGGCTTTCTTCTAAACAGGAAGCACCTACTCCAGGGGGGTCTAATTGTTTCAAGTAAAAAAGAGCCTTTTGCATTTCTTCTTTTTCGTAGCCACTTTCATTAAAAATTTCATCTAAATTTTTAATGAAACCAAAATCGTCTAAAGAATAGATAAGAAAAGTAAGGTGTTTTTTCTCTCTTGGTGTGAGTGATAAAAAACAAAGTTGTTCAAGGATGTGATCTTTTAGTCTAACTTGTTCACGAGCAATTTCTTCATAGTTAAATTTTGGTTGAGACGATAGATCAAAATTTTTTGAATAAGAAAATTCTTTGTCTTTTTTTGTATCCTTTTTTAAATCTGCATAAATATCTTTTTCTTCTCTGTATCTTTCAAAGGAAGTGACAAAGTTCTCTTCTTCTGAAAATTCTTTTTCTTCATGAAATTCATCTTTTTCTTCAAGGATAGGATTTTTAATGAGTTGTTCTTCTAGAAAATTTTCTAATTCTATTTTTGAAAGTTGAAGAATTTTAATTGCTTGCTGAAGCTGAGGGGTTATAATGAGAGTTTGATTTATTTTTATTTTTTGTTGGATATCAATGCTCATCTTTAATCCATAATAAAATTTCTTAAATCTTAAAGTTAGTACCTAAGTAGACTTCTCTCACTTTTTCATTTGATAAAATACTGCTTGGCACACCCTCTGCTAAAATTGATCCTTCAGATAATACATAAACTTTTTCACAAATTTCTAGAGCTTCTCTTACATTATGATCTGTGATTAGTATTCCTATGCCTTCAGTACTTAGTGTTTTTATAATTTTTTTTATATCTTGTATAGTGACGGGATCTATACCAGAAAAAGGTTCGTCTAAAAGAAGAAATTTTGGATTAAGAATGAGAGTGCGAGCAATTTCAACTTTTCTTCTTTCTCCCCCTGACAAGCTGTAACCATAGCTGTTTTCTATTTTTCTAATAGAAAATTTTTTTAGAAGTTCGCGTGTTAGCTGATCTCTTTTGTCTTTTTTTAATTTCTTTACTTCCATGGCACATTGTAGATTTTCTTTGACAGTCAGTTTTTTGAAAATAGAGCTATTTTGTGGTAAATAGCAGAGCCCTTTGCGAGCTCTTTTGTAAAGAGGCTTTTTTGTTATATTTTCTTTTTCTAGATAAATTTCTCCTTTGTCTGCTTTTAGTAGACCAACAAGGATATAGAAAGATGTTGTTTTTCCAGCGCCATTAGGACCTACTAAACCAACAATCTCACCAGCTTTTACTGATATATTAACACTGTGAAGAATTGTTTTGTTTCCAAATTTTTTAGAGATATTAATCGCTTCTAGCATTGGAAGCGTTCTCCTTTTATTTTGTTTTTCCAAGAGAGGTCAGGAATCCTTTTATTTGTTTACCAGACATTTCTTCTGTTTCTATATTGTAGTGAAGGATATCCCCTTCTAGTGTGTCATTTGATCTTTTTATGATAGCATTTCCTATAAGACTTATTTTTTTTTCTTTAGGGTAAAAAATAGCTATGTCTGAAAAAGCTTCTAATTTAGCTGTGTTTTTATTTTTTTCTTTTGAGATGCGAACATTTCCTTTTATCTCTACTTTTTCTGGTTCTTTGTTTTTTGAAAAAAAGATAACACTTTTCTCTGAAGAAATAGTAAGTAAGCCTTTTTTAACAAGGACATTTCCTTTTAACTCTATTATATTCTCTTTTTGAAGAACAAGGATTTCATCTCCGCTGTAGTGAATTGTCTCGTCGTCCACATCTTGTTCTTCTGAGTCTGCAGTAGGTTGTATGTTTTTTTTATCATGAAGAATTTTTTCTTTCTTTTTTATTTCAGATTCTAGTTGGAACTCATCTAAAATTAGAATTTTTCCTGATGTTTGAAAACTAATAAGAGATAATAAAAGAAGAAGGAAAAGCTTGTTATTTTTTTTCATAACTAATTCCATCAAAGCCTTTGTTAATTAGAAATATTTTTTTTCCTATATCCCAGTTAAATCCATTTTGTGATTCTAAATAGCCATACTCAGAGATAAATCTTGAAGGAAGGCTACTTGTAAAAAGATTTTCTTTTGGAAGGAAAATTGCTTTTTTTGTTTTTAATAAAGAAGACTCTGAAAAGATCTTCACATCACCGATAAACTCAGCTTGAGAAAAAGTTTTGACCTGTAAATTGCTGTCTTTTCCTGTCAGATCCCATACAATATTCATTTTTTCGCTATGGATTTTATAGGAAGAATTTTTTTCTTCCCATTTTGCTTTTGTGTTGCCTTCAAAATGTAGCGATTTTTTTTCATTTTTTTCGTAGAGAAAATTTAAATTCTGAGAGGATATATAAACAGTAAGACTATTTTTTTCTTCTGTGTAAAGTTCTATATTCTTTGCAGAAAAAAGTGTTGTTACTAGTGGTGTTTTTTTTTCTTTGAAGTCTAAGTGGAATGAATGTTTGCTTGCAATAAAAAGAAAAAGTAAAACAATTAAAATGCCTAAGATAAAATTTTTAAAAACCCCACCAAAAGACCTAGGAGCATAAGATTTTTTTTCTGGCATGGAGAGCTCCTTTTTGTGGGATTCCCCTTTCTGTGTCGTTGTTCTTAATTTTTATTTTGCCTCTTAGTTAAAGAGAACAAAAGCTAAATAGTTCCGTTAAGATTTTTTTGCTGATACGCTGCACTTACAAGCTCTGAGAAGAGAGGGTGCGGGTCTATGGGTTTACTCTTTAGTTCAGGATGAAATTGACAGGCGATGAACCAAGGATGATCTTTTAACTCTAGAATTTCTATAAGTTGTTCATCGGGTGAAATGCCAGAGAAAACCATTCCATTTGCTTCAAAAGAATCACGAAATTGATTGTTAAACTCATAACGATGACGGTGTCTTTCGCTGATATTTTCTTGAGAATAAGCTGCAAAGGCTTTTGTTCCAGGTTGAATACGACAATGGTAGGCACCAAGACGCATAGTCCCACCTTTGTTTATAACTTCTTTTTGAGAGCTCATGATGGTGATGATTTCGTAAGGAGAGCTTTTACTAAATTCTAAACTATTAGCATTTTCTAAATGCAGAATATTTCGTGCAAACTCTATACAAGCAAGTTGTAAACCGAGACAAATCCCAAGAAATGGTATTTTATTTTCACGAACATATTGAATAGCTAACAGTTTTCCTTCTACGCCTCTTTCACCAAAACCACCAGGAACAATAACTCCACCATAAGGAGCAAGCAATTCATTCAAGTTAGAAGATTTGAGAGTTTCGGCATCGATATAAGAAATTTCAACAGCTAAGTTATTTTTTATACCTCCGTGAATTAGAGCTTCTTCCACAGATTTGTAAGAATCGACCACTCCTGTGTATTTACCGACAATAGCGATTTTAACCCTGTCTTTTGGTTTTTGTAGACGCTCCACAATCTCTTTCCAATCGTGAAGCTCTGGTTTTCTTGTCCAAATATTTAAAAATTCCACTGCTTTTTGATCAAGGCCTTGCTTATGTAGGATTAAGGGCATTTCGTAGATACTAGCTAAATCACAAGCTTCGAATACATGACCTTTTGGAACATTGCAAAAAAGAGCGATTTTTTCTCTAATTTCTAAAGGTATTTCTCGTTCTGCGCGACAAACTAAAATATCTGGTTGAATTCCAATCGATCGAAGTTCTTTTACGGAATGTTGAGTTGGTTTTGTTTTTAGTTCTTTGACTGCAGCAATGTAGGGAACGAGTGTTAGGTGGATACATAAAACATTTTGGGGTCCGAGCTCATAGCGCATTTGACGAATTGTTTCGAGGTAAGGAAGACTTTCAATATCTCCAACTGTCCCACCAATTTCTATAATCGACACGTCTACATCTTGAGAAGCTTGGAAAATTTTTGATTTAATTTGCTCTGTAATGTGAGGAACAACTTGAACAGTAGCGCCAAGATAGTCACCTTTTCGTTCTTTGGATAAAACTTCATCATAAATTTGGCCTGAGGAGAAACTGTTTTTTCTTGTAAAGTTTGCCCTTGTAAAGCGCTCATAATGTCCCATATCGAGATCAGTCTCTGCTCCGTCATCTGTGACAAAAACTTCACCATGCTGAAAGGGGCTCATAGTCCCTGGGTCAACATTGATATAAGGGTCCGCTTTGCTAAGAGCAACTTTTAGACCGCGTTTTTCTAAGAGAGCGCCAAGACTTGCCGCGATAATTCCTTTGCCTAAGGAAGAAACGACTCCACCGGTTATAAAAATGTATTTTGTGTGTTGCTTGTTTGTTGTCATGTTGTGCTCATGTGCGAGGGTATTTATAGGTGCTATCATTTTTAAAACTAGTGAAAATACTAGAATTTTTCAAATAAGACAAAATTTTTTTGTGACTATAGCTCGTCCCAAGTTTCTTTGGGGTCTTTTCTACACAGACCAAAACCTTATGATAACATAGAAGGAGAAACTCTACTTAATTTTCTTAATAAAGAAAGCCTCCAGGCTAACTAGGAGTAGTCAGCATGCTGAAAAGAAAAATTTTTTTTGAGGTTATGATTCTTTGCACTCTGTTTGTCTTTCCTTTTTTTAGGGTTAACGCTGCTGTTGTTAAAAAGATGAAGAAATCCACAGGTCTTATTTTGATAGATGGGGGAAAACAGGATGGTTTTCAAAACAATGAAAAAGTTTGTTTTTTTAATTTTTCTCAAGTGAATATGGGTTGTGGAAGAGTGCGTCAGCTTCTTCTCACAAAGTCTGTTATTAAGGTGACAACTCTTGTAGCAAGTAAAATAGAAGCTGGTTTTTTTGCACGCACAAAGAATATGGAAGATGATCGCAATAAAAAAAATGTGGAAACTTTTATAATTTCTCCAAGGCTTGCCATTTATTATCCTATCTTGTCTGGAGTTAAATTTTCTCATTTGGCAGTAAGCTCAGAAAACAATGAAACTCTTTTTATTAAAGAGAATGCAGGTCCAATTGGTTTTTCTTTTTTCACAGGGGTTGAAGTTGATATACAAGTGATTAATTTGACTCTAGGTTTTAACTTTTTAACACTAGCACCAACAGCGCAATTAATATCGAAAGATGACAGTTCCACAGCAGCTGTGAAAACAGCCTACAGTTTTTCAAATCGCTTTTTTGTAGATTATACTTTTTATCCTCATCATTTTTTTGGCATAGGGCTGGGAGTTCAGGGAAACTACCATGGTGTTGCGGTTAATCTTTTGGATTCTGCAATGTCAGAGACTGAGCTCATATATAAAGAGGATAAAATGACATTCTCTGTAAGAGTTCCATTGTCATTAAATGTTCTTTTTAAGCCTGCAGGGTTTTTCTTGAGGGTAACACCTACGTTTAATCTCTTTGCTCTTAGTCTTGGGAGCTCTCTTCTTCCTGGAAAAGAAGATCGCGATGTCTCATATCCTTATAAGGAGCAGATTGAAAAACTAGAAAAAATCACAGATTACACTTTAGAAAGTGACATAAAGAAGAGTCTTGGGTTTGCAGACAATATCTTTTCTTTAGATGCTTCTCTTGGTTTTTTTGTGGTTTTTTAAAAAAAATGAGCTGTGAGTTAGGATTTAATTTTTTCTTTAAAAAAAGGAGGGATATCAAACACAGTTGTGAGCATACCTTCTGTTAAATATTTAAGTCCTTTTGAAACAGCTCTAAAGCGTTGAAGATTTGGTGCATCAAACAGAGTGGCATCGTGAGAAGCCATAGTCCAAGACCAAAGTCCTCTTGGATAAGAGGTTACAGGGCCAATATAAGCTTTTTTGTGTTGAAAAGCCCCTCCCACATTATTTTGAATACGCTCTAAAAATGCTTTTTTAAACCAAGGAGATTCAGACTGAAGAGCTACGATGCCTCCTGGTTTGAGTGCGCGGGAAACAGATTTGTAAAAGTCTTTTGTAAAAAGACCTTCCCCTGGCCCTACAGGATCAGTCGAGTCTACCAAAATAATATCAAAAGCATTTTCATGTTTAGCTATATAGTCAATCCCATCACCAATAAAGACTTCTGCTCTCTTGTTATCAAGTTCTCCTGCAACCTCAGGAAAGAATTTTTTTGAAACATCAACAACCATTTTATCAATTTCACAAAGAATAACTTTTTCTACTTCTTTGTGTTTCAAAACTTCACGAACAGTTCCACCATCGCCACCACCAATCACAAGAACATTTTTAGGGTTTTTGTGATAGCAAAGCGGAACATGAGAAATTAACTCATGATACACAAATTCATCTGTTTCTGTGAGCATCACACAACCATCTAGTATAAGCATTTTGCCATAGGCAAGGGTGTTAACTACTTTAACGTCTTGATAGTCTGATTTTCCTTCAAAAAGAGTTTCATCTATTTTGCAGGAAAATCGAATTTCTTTATTATCTTCTTCAACGAACCATTCGGACATTTTTAAAGAGTTCTCCATTATGAGAAGGGATTATTTTTGATGATCACCATTTTTTCTTTTCTTGACTACGCACATACTCAATAAAATTAGCACCGTCATTTAGATCTGAGTGAGAAAATTTTGGTCTTCTTACATTTTTATTTTGAAATTGATTATTTCCTGAGTGAGTTCTGACTTTTGTTTGATTTGAGTAAGTGCTCGCCCCATTTCCTCTTGTGTAGGGTCTGTTTTGAGTACGGTTATTTACAGAAGGAGCACTATAGTTTCCTCCTTTCATGGTGTTTTTTCTTTCCATGATTTCCCATGCTCTCAAAACAAGACCTTCAGCAAGCAGTTCAGAGGCTAACTCTTCTACTTTTATATTTTCTTCTCTCGCTTTTTCATGAAGTTTTCTGTAAAGACTTAAAGATAGACGTAATTCAAGGCCTTCTTTAGCTTCATCAAAACTTTCATCAAAGTTAAGCTCGGAAGGATTTTCTTTAAAGGAAAGATTCTTTTCTTCTTCTTTAGATAATTGTATTTCCCTGTCAGTGCTCAAAATTCTTCTCCTTAATTTTTCAATTTGGCAACAAGATTACAACTTGAAATTTTAGGTTTTACCTAACTCTTTTATTTTCCAAGTAAAGGATGATCGTCGTAAAAAACTAGGTTACAGAGTTGTCTTTTCCTGAGTTTCTTTCTTATCACTTCAGTAGCAGCCGTCTTTGCTGGTCTTGTGAACCAACTAGATTGTCTTAGCTCCCCCTGTTTAGAGGAGGTTTTGAAGTGCAATGAATCTAGAATCGCTTGTGCCTTTTTTGGGGTTGGCATTTTGTTTCTTAAAAGAAACGGCTTCAGAGCTACGAGATGGCAGAAAGCCATATAATTCCTTTATAAAATATATGGAAAGACTTGTAAAGGCCCATATGGCATTGTGGCGAGAAAAAAGGCTTTTATTTTGCACTGAGTGATCACGAAAATGGGATAAGTCTTCTTTTTTTTTGAAGGGTTAGGATAGCATTTTAATGGAATGGACATCATAATGATGCTAGGACTTCTCCTGGAATTTGAAGAAATATTTGGGAAAAGAGTTTTTGTTTTTTTAAAAATAGGCCGTTTTTTTAAGGGAAGTGAGGTGATTTTTTGGGGGTGTATATTTTGAAGCGTCTAGCGGGCTTTATACCAACCATGGTTCTTTTGATACTCATGACAGTTACTTTGTTGCGAGTAACACCTGGGGACGCGGTTGATAGTATACTTGGTGACTATGCTTCTCTTGAAGAAAAAAATATCCTCAGAGCAAAACTTGGTCTCGACAAGGGAGTCTTAGAGCAGTTCTTGTCTTATTTAAAAGATCTTTCCAGTGGAAATTTAGGGGACTCTCTCATCTATCAGAAATCTGTTTTGTCTTTGATTAAAGAAAGGTTTCTAGGGACTCTTAAATTAGCATTTTTTTCAGTGTCTTTTGCTTTTTTCGTAGGAGTGGGAGCAGGGGTTTTAGCTGTTTTTTGGAGAGGAAAAAAACGAGCTTCTCTGATTTATTTTTTGAGTCTCATTGGTGTGGCTATTCCTAATTTTTGGTTAGGGCCTCTTTTGATATTAATTTTTTCTTTGGGCCTCAATCTGCTTCCAGTGTCAGGTTATACTGAGCCAGCTCATTATGTGCTGCCTGTTCTCACTATGGGTAGCTCTCTTGTTGCTATTATCACTAAAATGACGAGTGAAAGTCTCGAGATGAACTTACGAGCAGACTACACAAGAACAGCAAGAGCAAAGGGATTAAGTTTTTTACACACTCTACTCACCCATGTTCTGAAGAACTCCTTTATTTCTATTATGACAATTGTCAGTTTACAGTTTAGTGTGCTTTTAACAGGAGCTCTTGTGACAGAATCTATTTTTGATTGGCCTGGGCTTGGAAGTCTTGTTTTGGAAGCTTTACGAAATAGAGATTATCCTCTTGTGCAGGGGTGTGTTCTCTTCTTTGGTTTTTGTTATACTCTAGTCAGTTTGTTCACAGATCTGGTCTATGTGTTTCTTGATCCTCGTATTTCTCTTGTGAAAGAAAAGGAGATTTTTTGAAAAAAAAAACTTTTTATGAAAAAAGTAGGAAAAAATGGGGCTTTTTTTTTAGCTTGAGTTTTCTTTCTGTCATAGCTGTATGTGCAATATTTGCTGATTTTTTAGTCCCCTATTCTTTTGACGAAAGCAATATGAGTGACAAACTGTGTGGCTTTTCGAGAGACCACTGGCTTGGGTGTGATCTGTATGGAATGGATTTACTTTCCCAGTTAATCTTAGGGGCCCGGTCCTCTCTTTTCCTTTCTTTATCGGTAGTCTTTTTGACCACTCTCATTGGGTGTTTTGTGGGATCTCTTGTGACTCTTTATAGTCGTCAGCTTGATACTTTTTTTCTTCAGTTAACAGAGACCATGATGGCTCTGCCAAGTATTCTTGTTCTACTTTGTTTGGGTTCTCTTATGGAGCTTGGGCCTACTACTCTCATTCTTGTTTTAGCCTTTACTGGTTGGATGGGTCCAGCTCGTCTTGTGAGAGCAAAGCTTCTTGAGTGCAGAGAGTTCGATTATGTTCTGTCTGGGAGAGCTCTTGGGGTTAGTTCTTTGCGTTTGACCTTTAGATATTTGTTGCCAAATCTTTACTCCCCTCTTCTTGTGACTTCAGTTTTTGGTATTTCTGGTGTGGTTTTAACAGAGGCAACTCTTAGTTTTTTGGGCCTTGGTCCTCAAAATATGGCTTCTTGGGGGCTTTTAATTCATCAAGGACGTTCAGTACTTTTTGAGGCACCAAACCTTAGTCTTATTCCAGGGTCGTTGATTTTTTTATTGATACTGTCTTTGAATATATTGGGAGATCGGCTTAAACGCAGTTTTTTTCTTTGAGGCGAGTAAAGAGTCTATTAAGAAGAGAAAGAGATTCTTTGGAATAAGGGTATCCCTAAGAATCAGTCTTCTCAGTTTTTTATTGAACGGAGTCTTTTAGAGCTTTAAGAGGTCTAACACGTACAAGGTTGCGTGCAGGCTTTGCTTTGAATGTCATAGGTTCTTTTGTAAAAGGATTGATGCCTTTACGTGCTTTTGTAGCAGGTTTGTGAACACGTACGATTTTGAGTAGGCCTGGAAGATTGAAAACACCTGGACCATTTTTACCAACATCAAGACTGATAAGTTTTCCAAGTTGATCTAAGGCTTGAGTTACATCTTTTTTAGAAAGACCAGCGCTTTCAGCTACAAGGCTTAGAATATCGGACTTTGTTCTAGCTTTTTTTACTTTTGAAGCTAGCTTTTCAATGCTAACACCAGCAGCAGCTGCGACTGTTTTCTTAACCGTTTTTTTTGTGGCTTTTTTAGCAGTTTTTTTTGTTGTTGCTTTTTTTACGGCTTTTTTCTTTGTAGCTTTTTTATTTTTGACCATTGGAAGTCTCCTTTTTTAATTTTTAGTAAATGAGCCATACAATAAGAGTATAAAGGTGTTCCTTAAAAAGCAAGCCTCAAAATGCATTTTTAACGATGAAATGAATACTATTGTTGTGAAATGTTCTGAGAAAACTTTCCAAGTGAGCCTAAGATAGGGTTGCCTTGGTTGTTTAATACAAAATGAATAAGCCTTTGATCGAGCTGGTGTTCAAAGACAGTTTGGTTCATTCTTTGCTCTAAAGTTCTAATGATATTTTGGGATTTTTCATTAAGAGAATTGTAATAAAGACTTTTAATTTTTTGGTAATCTCCTTTGGAGTGAGCTTTAAGCTTAAGCAGGGCGTCTCCTATCATAGTCTTGACTTCAGGGTCTTTTATGGTGATTTCTTCTTTAATTGGAGGAGTTTTTGTTTCTGGTTCTAGGGTATTTACGTGTTTCACCTCTGTTTTAGAAGAGGGGGTTCTCATATTTAGCTTTTCGGTAAACCCTTTTTCTTGATAGAAAGGGTGCTTAGTATTTAGAAAGAAAGAATCATTTAAGAGCAACCTTTTGAGATACGGTGTTTTTTTATAAAGATTGCGAAACTCTTTGTAGAGGTCAAAAAAGTTTTTTTCTTCTTTAAAATGTTTCTCTATTTGAGCTTTAAGTTCCTCGCCCAGAGGGAATTTCTCGCTCTGTAGACGTAAAGAAATTTCTAAAAAAACAAAAATGAGAGGGGTGAGCTCTGAAAGATTTTCTGATAACTCAAAATCTTTTTCATAGTTTGAAAGATGCTCTTTGAGCTCTTCGTGATAGAGGTTAAACTTATTTTCTTGTCCTAAAAAATGGAAAAATAAAGAGAGTTTTTCCAGTCCTAAACGCAGGAAATAAGAATTCACTCGTTCGTAATAAAGGCCCAAGGGAGAAGGTGTTTCTAGGTTTTCTTTCTTTTGCCAAAGGCTTAGAATTTTATGATTTGCAGAAGGGAGCCAGCAAATTTCTTTTGATGAAATAGAGTCTGTGACTCCGTGAAAGCTAGCTTTTTTTAGTAAATTATTAAGTTTCTTTACCCGTTTTAGGAGATTTTTTTTCCGATCACGCTCGGTAACAGAAAAAAGGGGGAGGCTCTCAAGGTCTTGTGTAAAGGCTAGAGGGATATAAGCTAGATTTTCTTCGTGAAGAGTTCCTTTTTCTAAGGCGAGAAAACTTCCAAGATCATAAGGATTAATTTCGAGCCAAAGGGATTTTTTAAAAGCAAGAGGAGGCTCTTCCTGACAAAGTCTAGGGCTAAAAGGTTTTTCTATTTGTTGATAAAATTTAGATAAGGATGAAGAAACACCAAAAAGCATCTCTTTCATTTCTTCTGAAAGCCAAAAATAAAGAGACTCTCTGTTTTGCATTTCTTTGTAAAAAAAAGGCTTTGCTCTCTTTTCTTCTGTGCATTCTTTTTCTAGATAAATCCTTAGGCCTCCAAGCTGATTTAAAAAAGCAGCGACTTGGTGTTCTTTTCTGAAAACAGAAAACTTAAGCTCGGCTGTTAGCTCTTTACGGTTAAGACTAAAAGATTTTTCCTTTGAGGGGCCTCCTCCTAGGCACTCCTCTTGGAGGCCGCTTAAAACAAGGGCTAAAGCTTTTAATTCCATGGGTGTCCAGTTGCAACAGCTCATGTCGACATTTTTAGAGGTCTGAGCATTTGGTGGGTTAAGACACTTGACAAGCCAAGATGATATAAAAATTGTGCGATCAAATGGATTTTCTTCTTGTGACACTGTTTGATCCTGTGTTTCAAAAGCTTATAATTTATGAAAAGTAACACCGACATGAAAACCGAGAGCATCTCTTGTTGATCCGTAAAAAGCCCTCAGATTGTTTTTTATATCCTCATTATCTATGAGAAAAATTTCTCTTCTGTAGTTGAGAGATGTTGTAACAGCCCAGTTAGCATGGAAGAAATAATCTCCACTGAGATAGACCTCGGGGCTTATTCTTGTGGTGAAATGGTACACATCTCCCATGTAGGAAAGGGCCAGGTACCTTGCCCACGCCATATTAACACCGATGTTAGCTTTGATCCGAGTTGAAAAACCAAGGCTCAATCCTACAAGAAATCCAGGTAAAATCAACTTCCCAGCTGAGGATTTTATATTTTGGTCTTTTGAATCTAGGTCCCTAGCATAGCCTAAGCTTGATCCAAGAAAGAACGAAAGTGGACGGAGAATCTTCAGGTGATAAGTATAGCTAATAGTTTTTATAAAATAGTTCTGTTGATTTGTTTCACCGTTATTGTAGTTCCAGTGGCTCACAAAATAACCGGCAGTGAGGCTTAAGTGATGTCCTGTTCGGTGGATGAAGCTAGAGCTCCATTTCTCATATTGAGAGTCAGGGTTTCCTGATGTTTGGGTAATGGGGTATGTGTCTTCAGAGAGAGCTGATGCTTTTGCGGGTAATATTCCGCCAAAAAACCAGATCCCTAGGAAAATTTTTTTTGCTATTCTGTTCATAGAAAATAGAGCTCCTACTCCGTGTCTCTTTGGAAGCTAAGACTTGTCTAGACTAGCATTTA
This sequence comes from Zetaproteobacteria bacterium, assembly GCA_947445855.1. GTDB lineage: Bacteria > Bdellovibrionota_B > Oligoflexia > Oligoflexales > Bog-1112 > CANFEH01. The sequence goes on along the minus strand of CANFEH010000015.1, from coordinate 1,380 downwards.
GTGAAATAGTAACTTGGTTTCATTTTTTGGTATCTCTCTAGCGAAGGTTGAATTCTAAATGTTTAGTGATTTAGTCATTTCTTTAAGAAGCTTAGATCCTGTATTTTACCTTATATTAGCAGTCTTGCTACCGTCTTTTCTTTTTATTTTTTTATGCTGGCCACGCAAAAAAAAAACTGCGCTAAATAAGACCGAAGCCACTGAAGTTAGCTCTTCTAGCTTTATGAAGTCTATTGCAGAAGGTCTTGGAAAAACTAGAAGTTTGATTTCAGGAGGCTTAGATGCCCTGTTTCAAAGTAAAACAAAACTAGATGGCGATCTTCTTGAGTCTGTTTATGAGACTCTTTATAAATCGGATATGGGGGTTAAAACCACAGAGAAGTTGGTTGCTCATTTAAAAGATAAAGCTGCTCATGAAGAAGTCTGTGACAGTCAGTTTGTGAAAAAATGCCTTTCTGAAAAAGTTTTTCAAATATTAGACGATGTAAAAACAAATCACACCGAAGAAGACCAGGTCGCAAAGCCTCGTGTCATTCTTGTTGTTGGAGTGAATGGAGCTGGAAAAACGACGACTATCGGAAAACTTGCTTCTAAATTTATGGAAGAAGGAAAGTCAGTTTCTTTGTGTGCTGGCGACACATACAGAGCTGCCGCTATTGAACAACTGCAAATTTGGGGTGAACGACTGAAAATAAAAGTGTTTGCACAAAAAGAAGGCTCAGACCCTGCGGCAGTAGCTTTTGATGCTGTTAAGGCTGTTAAATCAAGAGGAACAGATATTTTAATTGTGGACACAGCAGGTCGTTTGCAAAACAAAAAAGACTTAATGGAAGAGCTAGCAAAGATAAAAAGAGCTATCGAAAAAGAACTCCCCGGAGCTCCTCATGAAGTACTTATGGTTTTAGATTCCACAATGGGACAGAATGCGCTGCAACAAGTGAGTGCTTTTAGTGAGTTTGTCGATTTGACAGGGCTTATTGTCACAAAACTTGATGGAACAGCTAAAGGTGGTGTTCTTGTGGCCCTAGCTGATCAGTATAAAATTCCAGTGAAGTTTATTGGTATTGGTGAAGCTATGTGTGATTTAAAAACCTTTGAGCCAAGAGAATATGCTGAAGGTATTTTTTCTTGAAAATTATGGGGACTTAGAAGGTTTAAAAGAGTGTGCAACCCTGTTCATTCTTGGGATAAATATTCTTCCCTCTTTTCCACCAACCCTAAAGCTAACAGCCTCACCCTTTTTAAGGGTTTTGAGAGCCTGTTCCCTATTAAATTTATGCTAAACGATTAAGAATAATCTTGAACATTCCAATGAAAACCATAGAGCGTCCATGATGAGGATCTACCTCATAGTCTCGAGCAAGTCTCTTTTGTCGTTTT
>CANFEH010000014.1 GCA_947445855.1 Zetaproteobacteria bacterium | reverse complement strand
TTCCTCTGTGCATAAATAGCTGAAGATCAACAAAAGAACTCCCCTCTTTCACCATTCCACAAAGCTCACGCTGCAGAGACTCCATTCCTTTATAAATAGAAACAAAAGAAGGATGACAATTTTTTTCTCTAAAATAAGTTCTTGTGATATCGGATGCGTAATGAAGATAAGAAGCGCCAGCATCAATTAAAAGAACATCTCCAGAAGAATCACTTCGCTTGTACTGGTAGTGAAGAATAGCTGCTTTTTCGTTGTGAGCAATAATAGCATTGTAAGGGAGAAGATCCCCTGTTTCCTTTAGAGAAGACAAGAACTCTTCATACAGAACAAGCTCACTCGGGTTTGTTGAATAGAAAGAGTCTCTTACTTTCAGGTGAGCTCGGGATGCTTTCCTGTTGGCTTCACTCAAGCAGTGAATCTCATAAGGAGATTTTTCTGCACGCCACCAGTCCATAGCTGCTAAAAATTCTTTCGGGTTCACAAGAAAATCAAGTTTATCTACTCCTTGAAATTCTCTGCCTATAAAAACATAAGAAGACTTTGATTTTAAAACTTCTTCACGAGCAGCTTCTGAAAAAAGATAATGAATTTGAAAATTTTCAGACCAAAAAGACCCGCTGACTTCATAACTAATATCACTCCAAAAACTCTTTGGTTCAAAAATATAAAGCTCAAGAGATCCTTCAGGTGACAAGCTTATAAGGTGTTTTTCGCCTTTGAGGGGGCAGAAATATAAAAAATAAGGATTAGAACAAAAAGGTGCTGTATGATCATCTCGAAAGTATTGATAAGGAACTCCAGCATCGATTAGAATCCCTTTTTGCTTATTCTTTGCAAGAAAGTCTTTCATGCGGGTTTCTGTTTTTTTTATATGCTCCCTAAAAAGATTATCTAAATTCTCTTTCATAGCTTGGATTCCCCTGTGAAATGAATTAATTAATTTTTGTTTTTAATCTTTTTTCTAAAGTTAAAACACTGTTAGAAAGTTTATAAGCCTTAGCGTAACTTAAAAGTTCTTCTTCAACTGTTTTTGAAACTTCTTTTTTTTGAGAAACCTCGTAAGTAAGAGTTTCAACAAACTCTGGACTCTTTAATAACGGTGGAAATTTCATAATCCTGTAAAGCCAGGCTTGCCACATAGTAGAGTTCTTTATAAGCTTCTTAAAATAATCTCTTGAGTTTAAGTAATCTTTTTCAAAAAAATAAAGCTCAGCAATCACAGCAAGAAGACGATCAGACTCGTGCTTTTTTATTTCCTCTTCAAGAATTTTTATAGCTTCTTTTGCAGTGCCAAGCTTAAAGGAGCTTTTGCCATAACCTTCGTAGGCAATGTCGCGATTTGTAGGGTGTTTAAAACAACGCTCGGAGTAATTTTTTAGAGGTTCAAAGTCATCTAAACGAGCATACACAGAGAGAACAAGTTCGCATCCTTCGCCGAGCAAAATCAAAGAGGATTCTTTAGATTTCATTTGCTCTCTGGCTTCTTCGAGGCGCCCTTGTTGATAAAGGTGTTTAATCTCTTCGAACTTTCTTTCAAGTTCTGAAGCAGAGATTCTTTTTTCAGGAGTTGTCTTAGAAGGAAATCTGTAAACAGATAATGCGACCACTAAAATAGAGAGAACAAATGGAGCCACTAGAAAAAAGCTTTTGAACTTCCACACAAGAATCCATCCCCCAAAAACAATCTAGTAAGATTTAGCAAAGATCACTCTTTTTTGACTTGGCTTGCCCGTAAAAATACAACTCCCACTTTCAAAGGTTCCTGTAAGAGACCCCTCTTCCATAGGGATACAACGAGGAGTTACTTTTAGTTTTTCTAGCAAAGGATGACCAATACTATCTTCGTGCCAATGCACATAAGCAAAGCCTAAAGTTTGGTTTTTAGATGATTTCGTAAAAAACTTTTCAAACTCTTCTAGCGAATCAATTTTTCGGATCTGATTCTTTGTGAATCGAAGAGCTTTTTCAAACATATTGTTGTGGATCTCTTCCAAATAGTCACAAGCACGGGAAGTAAGCTCATCAAAAGTGAGTTTTATTTTTCCGTGATCTTCATCGTCTCTGCGTCCAAGCATCACAGAAGAACTCTCAAGATCTCTAGGTCCAATTTCTACACGCAGGGGAGTTCCTTTTTTGATGTGATCCCAAATTTTTTCTCCTCCTCTCATATCTCTGTCATCTAAGCGGCAACGAACAGGTCGCCCAGCGTAAGAAAGAAGAGAAAGTTTTTTATGAAGCTCTTTACAAGCGCTCAAAACTTGTTCTTTTTCTTCTGCAGTCTTGTAAATAGGGCAAAGAGCTATCTGGTGTGGAGCAAGCTTTGGCGGCAAAACAAGGCCATCATCATCTCCATGAGCCATGATAATTGCACCAATAAAACGTGTTGTAGCACCCCAAGAAGTTGTCCACGCATATTGTTGTTCACCATTCTTATCAAGAAACTTTATCTCACTTGATTTCGCAAAGTTTTGTCCAAGAAAATGAGAAGTACACCCTTGCAAAGCTTTGCCATCTTGCATCATGGCTTCTAAGGTATAGGTTTCCACAGCTCCTGGAAACTTTTCATCTTCTGTCTTACGACCTTTGATGACAGGTAGTGCCATCCAGTTTTCAGCAAAGTCAGTATAAACATCAAGCATTCTGAGGGTTTCTTCTCGAGCTTCTTCAGCTGTTGCATGGACTGTGTGTCCTTCCTGCCAAAGAAATTCAGCAGTTCTAAGAAAAATACGAGGACGCATTTCCCATCGTATGACATTCGCCCACTGATTAATAAGAATAGGAAGGTCTCGGTAGGACTGAACCCACTTAGCATACGAATGACCAATGATTGTCTCACTCGTGGGACGAATCACATAGGGTTCTTCAAGTTCACCATCAGGCTTCATTTTTCCATCAGGTTGTTGCACTAGTCGGTGATGAGTTACTACAGCACATTCTTTTGCAAAACCCTCTACGTGCTTCGCCTCTTTTTCGAAAAAACTGAGAGGAATAAGAAGAGGGAAATAAGCATTCACATGGCCTGTAGCTTTAAACATATCGTCAAGAGCTCTTTGCATGTTTTCCCAAAGAGCGTAGCCATGAGGTTTTATGACCATGCAGCCTCGGACTGGGGAACTATCAGCTAAATCAGATAATCTAACAACCTCTTGATACCATTCAGGAAAATTTTCTTTTCTTGTTGGTGTCACTGCTGTGCGTTTCTTTTTTTCCATTCGTTTTTATTAACCTCTTCTCATTCTCAAGTTAGATCAACACTGGTATGTTTAAAAAAAATTGCTTAATCCACAGAGGATCTCTCTTGGCTTTTATTCAACGCCGAACACTCTAGGATCGAAGTTATAAAAGTTTACACATATAGATTCTTGGGGGTCGATTGTACCTTTCACGCACCTCTTTACAAGTAAAAATTGAATAAAAAAGCGAACTGAATATAAGAAGAAAGAGTTTGTCACGAAATGAAAATAAAAAAAAATGAAACCCCTTGGTACATCTGCTATTTCTAGAAGATCTTCAACATTCCCTCTGTGCCCTTTTATATCTAGAAAATAGAGTTATAAAGTGTTCTCCATTAGATTCTTTTATCAAAAGAATTTTTTTTAAATAAATTGACTTGAATTTAACGTCAGAATCTATCATGTTGTCTCTATTGCAAGAGAGTTCTTTTTGCTTTGTATCCAGGACAAACTGACAGAAAAAAAATTAAACCCACTCAAAAAAAAAGATAGGAAAACACATGACAGATCATGTAGAGCGAGAATCTAACGAAACAAATAGCACAGTTCCTCACGAAACTTATGTTCACGATCTGACTGACTCTCAAGGAGAGATGATGGATGATGATGACAACTTCGATGAGGCTATGATTGCTTCTGAAGAACAAACTGAAATTTTTCAAACATTAGACTCACCAGAAGAGCTAGCTCTTCAAGAAGAACAAGAACTTGCTGCTGAAGAAGAAGGCAGTGAGGATGAAGACTTAGAAAGAGCTGAAAAAAAACCTTCTACTCGAAAAACTCGTCACATGGAAAAAACTTTTGCACTTTCCAACTCAGATGATGAACAACCTGTGGTGGAAGCTGCAAGCAAGAAAAGAAAAGCTCCTAAAAAAGAAGAAGTAGCTAAAGAAACAACCAAAAAGAAAACTACCAAGAAAAAAGTAGCAACAAAGAAAGCCACTAAGAAAAAAGTTGCTAAAAAGGCTACCAAGAAAAAAGTAGCAACAAAGAAAGCTACTAAGAAAAAAGTTGCTAAAAAGGCTACCAAGAAAAAAGTAACAACAAAGAAAGCCACTAAGAAAAAAGTTGCTAAAAAGGCAACTAAGAAAAAAGTAGCAACAAAGAAAGCTACTAAGAAAAAAGTTGCTAAAAAGGCTACCAAGAAAAAAGTAGCAACAAAGAAAGCCACTAAGAAAAAAGTTGCTAAAAAGGCCACTAAGAAGACAACTAAGCGCAGAAAAAAGTAAATCCTCTTTTTCTTCTTCCTACCCTTAATGTGCTTCTAGGTTTGCTGTCCTGGTTGCTTTGTAGGACGGCTCATTTTCATCCAAATTCTGCACAGGTCTAGCGTCTAAAATATTCTGCAACTGGTAAGCTACAAGAAGTTTAGGCGCCCAAAAAATACTAGAAAGTTCTAAAATCAAATTCCGTCTGGGATCTAGTTTTTTTAGTTCATTGTGAAGAAGCTCTCTAGGAATAAGCATTTCCGCGACAAAAGCAAGTTCCTCATGCTTCATAAATTCAGCTGAATAGCTTGAAAGCTCAGGGAACCTGTGGCGCTCTCCTTCTAGAAGGATTTTTGCAAAATTTTGAACAATGCTCATTCTTGTTTGTGGTTGCAATTCTGTTTTCTTGAACTGAATCGTGTATTGACCAGGTTTTGTTCTTAGAATACGGCTTAGCTTTTCAATCATTTCTACTGGCTGCATACGGATGTAAGAAAAAAAACGAAACACTTCTGGCAAATAAAGGGGAGGGGTCTTGTACTCAGCTTTTTCATGGAGTTTTTGAATAAATACACGAACACGCTCTACGCGCTCATGGTACTCGCGATTCGCTCTGTGAGATTTACTTTCTGACAGACAGTTTTTAATATCTCTTGCTTCACTATACTCGTAATAAGCCTCGTCTAAAGTTAATATCCCACTAGCAAGATCGTGAAGTAAGGCAGTATCAACATCAAGAACTTCAGAAAGTTTTGACAAAGAGAAGACAGACTTTACATTTTTCTCTCCGCGTTTCCAGTGGCTGCAGTCAGAGGGGTTAAAGTCTAAGATTTCCCCTACTTCTTGGTCGTGAATTTTTCCATTTTTTCTTTCAGAGAGAACTTTCTGACAAAATTTAAAAAGTTGTACTGAGTGAGGAAACTTAACAGAACTTAAAGGCTTCATAAAATGGACTCCTACCCCTATTTCCTATAACGAAGAGAGCTTAAAGTGTTAATAAGCTCCCTTAATGATAGATGTTTTTAGGTTTTTTTTCCTTGAGTACTTTTACGTAATTTTAAAAGAAGAAAGAATCCAAGGCTCCTACCTAGAAAAAGAGAGAAAAGAAGATAGTAGAGAAAAAAAGCTAAATAAAGAAAAGACACCCCTTCAAGGACAGTAAAAAAACTTAAATTAGAAATGCTAAATTTATTAAAAACCACATCGAGGAGAAATATTTCTTCTCTCTTAAAAAAAAGATTTAAAAGAAAAACTTCTGACACCAAAAGAAAAGTCACAAGCATTAAGTCAAAGGCATGTCCCAAGAAGAGAAATGAAAAAGAAGGAGAGGACTTCTTCTGGATTTGTTTCCTTGCTTTTTCAAGTTTTTCTTTGGCTAAAATTTCTTCTTTTGGAGGAGGGACCTTCTTTAACTGTTGAGAGAGAAGAGCTTCAATAGGAATTTTTTTTTGTTTTTTTTCAAACCCTCTAGGGCTGAGTGGAGGAGGAAGAATTTTTTTTTCAAAGCGAGAGGGGATAGTTTTATTTGAAAATAAAGGTAACTCTTTGTCTTCTCCTAAGAGAGCACTCGTTTGTAATACATCTTCTTTCTCGGGAGATTTTTTTTTAACACCCCCTCCGCGAGGGAGATGATTTTGAAGCTCTGTTCTCATTTTAGATAAAAGAGTAAGGTCTCTTTTTCGGTGTTGTTCCTCTTTTTTTTCTTCTAGTTTTGGTGTTCCTAGCCCGAAGCCTTCATCGAGCAGTTTAAAGCCTGAAAACTCAAGATGAGTGCCTTCTCCAAAAAGAGATTTATTTTTTTCCTTTGTCATAGATCCTCCCGGTGTTTTCTTTTCATTGTACACAACTCATTGGCGGAAGTCTGAGAAAACCTTAACCGAAGAGACAGGTCTTTCGTGTTGAATTTCCACCCTGAGTGTGAGATAGGGGGACACAAAGACTTTGATCTCCCAAAAAAATAAAAGGAATAAACAACCGTGTCTCAGACTATCAAAATCTATAATTCCCTCAGTCGTAAAAAAGAGATCCTAAAACCGTTAAGAGATCGTCATGTGGGTCTTTACGCTTGTGGAATTACAGTCTATGACGATTGTCATATTGGTCACGCTATGCAGGCCATTTTTTTTGATATTTTCAGACGTTTTCTTGAGTTTTCTGGTTACAAAGTTACTTATGTGCGTAACTACACTGATGTGGACGATAAGATTATCAACAAAGCAAAAGAACTTGGAATTTCTCCAAAGGCTTTGAGCGAATCCATTATCAAATCGTCTGAAGAAGATATGAAAGCTCTGAAAGTAGCCAAAGCCACAGTGGAACCTAAAGTTTCTGATCATATGGATGAGATTATTGCCATGATCGAAACTCTTATCCAAAAAGACGCCGCATATATGACTCCTGAGGGCGATGTTTATTATCGTGTCAGAAAGAAAAATGATTACGGGAAACTTTCTGGACGCAAAACAGATGAGCTAAGATCAGGCACAAGAGATATCACAGGAGGAACAAAAGAAGATGAACTGGACTTTGCTTTGTGGAAACGTGACAACACACCGGATGCAAGTTGGGAAAGTCCTTGGAGCCTTGGGCGTCCAGGGTGGCATATTGAGTGCTCAGCTCTTGCTCAAAAATATTTAGGAAACTCTTTTGATATCCATGGAGGGGGGCTTGACCTAAAGTTTCCTCACCACGAAAACGAGATCGCTCAGTCTGAATCGGCAAATGATTGTTGTTACTCTACTCTTTGGATGCATTCAGGGCTTCTTACTATTGATAAACAAAAAATGTCAAAAAGCCTCGGGAATCACATTACGATTAAAAAGTTTTTAGAAACTTGGGACGCAGAAGTTCTAAGATTAAGCTTCTTGCAAAATCACTATAGTTCGAACATTGATTTTTCAAACGAACTGTTCTCTCTTTCTAGAGGTCGTCTTTACTACTACTACCAAACCTTAAGAGGCTTAGATGAACTCTCATCTCGTCTTAATAGCAAAGAAAAAGAGACAGCAGAAAATTTTGATGACAGCTTAATCACAGCTTTCAGAAAAGCAATGTCTGATGACTTTAACACATCTCTTGCTATTGGAGAGCTTAATAAGTTTGTAAAAGCTTCAAACCAAGCTCTTTCAAAATCTTCTACCGTTAAACCAGAAGAATTCTACAATAAAGCTCACCAAATTCGTGTGATTGGAAAAGTACTAGGTCTTTTTGAAGAGTCTCCAGAATCTTTTATTAAAAAACACAACGAAGAACTTTTAAAAGAACTTGGTCTCACAGAAAAAGAAATCAAAAAGAAAATTGAAGAAAGACAAGAAGCTAGAGAAAATAAAAACTGGGCTCTCAGTGATGAGATAAGAGACGAGCTTCTTGGGAAAGGAATTCTTCTAAAAGATTCCCAAGAAGAAACTACTTGGGTATTATCAGATCGTCTTTAAAATTTTTCTAAAGCTGCTTTTGTGAGCGGTTTTAGCTTTCCATCTGAGTCGAGGTAGTAGACGGGGTAGTTTTCTATCTTAACTTCTGTTTTTGTAGGATTAGTCTTAGCGTCAATTTCTTTAGCAGCTTTTTTTAACCAAATAGATAAGTCTTTTTCATTTTCTACCACAAGGCTTTTGTAATGCTCTTCATTTTTCCCAAGGAATGGAATGTAGATTCTTTTAGCTTGTGGGATATTTTCATTTTCGAACCATTGGTTATTTTGTTCCAGAGTTGTTTTTTCTAGATAGAGAAAATGGATACCATTATCTTTTTTAACATTTCCCTTCATGACTTCAAAATAATCGCTTATCTTTTTTGGTAAGATCTCATTCAGAAGAGATGAAAAAAATGTTTTTAGTGTATTCTTATCGCTGTACCCCTCAGAGAATGTGATATTATCATGAGGTTCCTTATGTTTTGCATCTAATATTCCCATAAAAAAATCAAAAAAAGAATCTGACTTTATAGAGGTTTCTGGTTTAAATAATTTCATCTGAGGAAGTTTGGATTGACTTGTTATGTCCCTATACTCATTAATATAAGACTTTCTTGTGAATTCTAATGTCTGAATATGAGTATTCATTTCTTCATTTCCATGTAAAAGAGATGAAAAATAATTCCTATCTTCATGTACATCGTGAAGAATATTTTCTCCCTTTGTATTTTCTGAAAAAGCCTGATTGGCTGCTTTGCTCTTTGTTTTAATTTTCAAGATAGGGCTTGGCTTATAGCTTTGAAACTCAGCATTTATTTTTGGAACTTTATTTTGAATAATATCTTGCCCTATTTTAAAATATTGCATATCCTGAGCTGTCACTGTTTTTGTAGGAATTGGATCTTCACTTTCAAGGCGCCCACTTCTTGACTTACAAGAAAGTTCTAACAAAGAAAATAAAAATAAAAAAATGACTAAATAAGTGTTCATAAAAAATCCTCCTTTCTTTTGTAATTAAATGGAGTCATAGCAAGCACGAATTTCATCAAAACCAGCTTGTAGAGTTTTGATAGCTTCTTCTCTATTTTGTTTGCTCTTCTTGTCAAAAAGTGAATTATCTCCATAAACTGTCCATTCGTTGTTACAAGAAGGGCCATTACAAACCTTCAAGCCAAGCCAACCATCCACATCATGAACAAGGTTACCAGCAATATCCACAGATTTTTCAAACCAATTTTCACCACCCTGCTTCCCTAGCTCTCTTATTTCTTTAAAAGCCCGTCTTGGAGCTCTTACATGCCCTGCAGAAAAAAGATCTGACAAATAATGAGATACAAAAGCTTCTATCCCATACGCTTCGCTGAGGATTTTGTTAGCAAGATCAGGATCTTTTTTTTCTTTAAAAGAGTTCTTAGCGCTCATAGCAAAAGAACAAGCTAAGTTATGTCCCACTTGATAAACATACTGAGCATCAGGGGCAAAATGATCCACATTAGCAGAGAGAAGTGCTAGATTGTCATGAGATTTTATAGTTAATTGGGAAGCAGCTTGATGCAAAGCTCTTTTCCCTGTTACGTATTTTTGCCTATGAGAACTAGAGTCAAAAGTGACTTTTGTTTTTGTGGCTTCATGTATACTAGCGACATCCATAAGCTCTTTTTTTACGATATCTTCTCTAAACCAAGTAGTTAAGTCTTTATCAGGAAAGCCTGATGGAAGAAAAGGATTACCACTCCATTTTTTGAGATAATTAAAAGCTCTCAAAACATTTTGAGCAACTTTTTCTAGTCTTTTTCTTAGTTCTTCTTCGTTTAAATCTGCAGCGGTAGTAAGATCTTCAAAGAGAGGATCAGAGATAGCAGGAGCTTTGGTAGGGTGTTTACCATCTTTTACTGTTAAACCAATATAATCTCCAGCAATCGATATAATTTCACCGATAGACCAGGTATCTTCTTTTACTTTAGGTATATGAACCTTATACTTAGAGCTATCTAGTTTATCTGTATTTTGACCCAAGTAACTCCAAAGATCATTGAGTGTTTGAACGCGGAACTCTTTAAAATTATTTGTTTTCTTTGAGGGGATTAGAATAGCAATTTTTTCATTATTACGCTGCCAAACAACAACTTTAAGAGAATTGTTGTTATCTCTTAATTTGTCATTACTTTCAGTGACTATATTTATTTCATTTACTTCATAAACAGTTCCAAATTTTTGGGCCCAAGTATTTTCTTTTCCCTCTACATTTTTTTTGTAAAAAGAGTTTTTATCTAGATTCTTAAAAATTCTTTTTTCTTCCCACTTATCGTCAGTTTTTGTTGGGATAGTGCACTTATTTTTTTTATTTGCTATCTCTTTTAATTCATTCGTGTCTAGCTCCTTTAGCTTGCCAGTTGTACTAATACGGTAGATAGGGATGTATTCTGCTGATGAAGTATAAGGAAGATCGTTCCATTTGGAATTTTTCCGGTACACTTCAAACGTATATGGATTTTTTAAAGTTTCATGGTCTTTGAAATTGAATTGATTTAGTTTAATACGGTAAACATCATTCCCTTTTACTTTATCGCACAAAGTGCCAGAAAGCTTGTTATGTGCGGCGATTTTCTCATATGCTTTTTTATAAAGAGAAGCTTCTTTATAATTAGAATCATCTCCTTCATACTTAAGCTCTAGACACTCTCCTAGATAAACATGTTCGTGACTATCAAAAGAAAAAATAGAGGGAGCCCAAAGGGAAAGAATCCATAAGAAAAATATTCTTTTCTTTGGAAATGAAAAGAAATTTTTGGATAATTTTCTCACCACCAAACCTCCTAGTAAAAGTAAAAAAGAAAAACTCTTTTTATTTTACCATAGGAGAAAAGTGATTTTGCTATTTTGGATGAGGAGATCCTTCGCTTTGCTCAGGATGACAAAATGCCTTTGCTCAGGATGACAAAATGCCTTTGCTCAGGATGACAAAATGCCTTTGCTCAGGATGACAAAAGTCCGAAGAATTTCCTTATAGGGCTTGGCAAAAGAACAGACTGAAAAGAAATACCTGAAATATGAGTGACAGGAGTGATCTCTTTGATAGAAGAAGTGAGGAAGCAAGAGTCAAAACTTTTTAAGTCTTTCTCAAAAATTTTTTTCTCAAAAATTTTATATTCAGATTTTTTTAAACAAGAAATGATATTTTTTCTTGTGATCCCAGCGAGTAAGCCTGAATCAAGAGAAGGTGTCACTGCAGTTTTGTCTTTTACAAAAAAAACATTGGAAGCGCTGGCTTCTGTGATTTCGCCTAGATCATTCATCCATAGAATTTCGTCAAAGCCTTCTTTTTTAGCTAAAGCGAGTTCTTTCAAAGAGGGTCCGTAGTTATTTGTTTTTATTCTTTGTGAGCGGTCTGTAAAAGAAGCTCTGATAAGTTTGAGAGAAAGCGGTTTTACAGGTTCTTCTTTTAGTTCCTTAATAAAAAGATAAAGATTTGGCTTGAGAGTTTCTCTGTCGACAGAAAAACCAAGGCTACTTCCCCCTGTGACAGTTATGCGAAAATAAGCAAGACTATACCCACTTACTCTGAGAAGGTTTTCCATTTTTTTTTCTAATTCACTTCTTGAGAACCAAAGAAGAAAGCCCATTTCAGAAAGAGAAGAAAAAAGACGATCAAGATGATCTTCTAAAAAAATAAATTTCTGATCTTTAACCTTTAAAACTTCAAAGCAAGCATCTCCTAGAAGAAAGCCTCGATCAAGGGGGGATAAAGAAGCCTGAGAGACCGTGCTTACCTCTCCATTCACATCAATAAAACCAGACACTTAAAACTATCTCCTTGCCTCTCAGCTAGAAAGCACTACAATGGTTCTTTTTAAAAATGACTTATAGAATAGAGCAACTTCCCCTCGAGAAAAAGCTCTTTTTAAATCCTTGGGATGGAGTTGAAAAAAAATGACTATGAACTCAGTAAACAGAATCAAAAAAGCTCATCTTATTTCTCTTGGCTGTGCACGAAACCGTGTGGACTCAGAAGTCATGCTTGGGAAACTTCTTGGCCAAGGGTGGCAACACACAGACTCTCTTCTTGAGAGTGATGTGGCTATTATCAACACTTGTGGTTTTATTGAAGCTGCTAAAGAAGAGTCTATCAACACTATCCTCGAATGCAGCGAATATAAAACACGCAATAAAAATCTAAAAATTGTGGTAGCAGGGTGTCTTACTCAACGCTACAAAACACAACTAGCAAAAGGTCTTCCTGAGGTCGATCTTTTTATTGGAACAGATGAGTTTGTGAGACTACCTGAACTTCTTGCTGACACAGACAAAAAAAATCATAGTAAAGTCCACGCTAAAAGAACCCACTACATTTATGATGAGCACCACCCGAGAGTGAATACTCTTTCTACTCACTCAGCCTACATTAAGGTGGCTGAAGGTTGTCAGCATAATTGTTCTTTTTGTATTATCCCAGCTATTCGTGGAAAACTTAGATCTCGTCCAGCTTCTAGTATTATTGCAGAAGCAAAAAACTTGAGCGAATTAGGTGTGAAAGAAATCAATCTAATTGCTCAAGATTTAGCAGCTTATGGTCGTGATCGCACGGATGGAGCTGATCTTCTTTCGCTCTTAAAAGAGCTTGTAAAAATCGAAAAACTTCACTGGATCAGACTTCTTTACATGTACCCAGAGAACATCACTCAAGAGTTTCTTCAGTTTTTTGCCGAAGAGAAAAAGCTTGTTAAGTATCTTGATATTCCAATTCAGCACGGTAGTAACAAGATTCTAAAAGATATGAAGCGTGACGTGACTATCGAAGAAATAGAAGAGACAATCTCTCAATTAAGAGCAAAAGTCCCCACCGTGGCTATTCGAACCTCTGTGATGGTTGGGTTTCCTGGAGAAACTGAAAAAGACTTCGAAGACCTTGCTTCGTTTGTGAAAAGAGCTCGTATTGAACATCTGGGGTGTTTTAGCTACTCAAAAGAAGATGGCACAGTAGCAGCTCGCATGTCAGATCAAGTGGAAGAACAGGTAAAAAAAGAACGACAAGAAAAGATCATGGCACTGCAGAAAGAAATCTCAAGAGCAGGTCTTGAAAAGCATCTTGGAAAAACCTACGAAGCTCTCATCGAGAAACAAGACAAAAAAGATAAAAATCTTTGGCTTGCTCGTCTTTCCACACAAGCCCCAGAGGTGGATGGTATTCTTTATGTGCTAAATAGAAAAGAAACTCAGTTAAACCAAGGGGATATAGTCCTTGTTCGCATCATTGAGACGAAAGAGTACGATCTTATCGGTGAAACTATTTAAGACGGATCACTGGGAAATGAAGAGCCCAGGCTGTTTGCTTTGGATTTTTTTCATCAAAGATAGCCTCCACAGTCAAGGTGTTTGTAGGAATCTGCCCCCCTAGGCTTGACTGGTAAGCGACCCCCTCAGCTCCCATACTTGGTGATTTTTTCACTGTGGGAACAAAAGCTAAATAGCCACCGAGAAGTATTCCTGACATGAAGCCAATGGAAGCACCAATGGCTATAAAACGTAAATTGTCAGCAGGTTTTGGGGTAAAGGCAAGAACAGCAGTTCCAATAGCCCCCCCAAGGGCTGCAGAATAGGCTGCTGTTGTAAAAATATGCTGGAATCTGTTTGAAGTTACCTGAGATCCTGTGTCAGCACCATGCAACCTAAAGCTCAGTAAAAAACATAAATTAGCTAGAATAAAGCGCTTTATTTTCATAAGACCTCTCATATTCTATTGTGGCGGTTTCTTTTTGGTTTCTCTTCTAAATTTTAAGCTTTTCTACTAAGAAGAGCAAACTATGTGAAAATAATTTAAGAAAAGCCTTGAAATAAAGTGCCAAGGAGGTTAAAGATATAGCCCTCGTGAATTTTATACGATTTATAGACGTTTCTTTATCGTAATCCCTTAAACAGCATGAGCAACCTCATAATTTAAAATTTCAAAACAATGAATCAGGCGAGGCAAAAATAATTCAGTTTATTTTATCTGCCTCATATTAGTTAATCCCTTCAAAAAGAGAGCAATTCAACATGGCCAAAGAAGCCACCAAGCGTGCAGTAAAACCTCAACCAATTGAAGTCATCAATCTTAGCGAAATTAAACTGAAACATATTACAGAACTTACACAAATGGCGCGCCAATTTGGTATCACAAGTGCTGGTAGTATGCGCAAACAAGAACTGATTTTTGCACTTCTTCAAGCTCAATCTGAACGTGGTGGAATGATTTACGGCTCTGGTGTTCTCGAAACTCTTCCAGATGGTTTTGGATTTTTAAGAGCTCCAGACTACAACTATCTTCCAGGGCCTGATGATATTTATGTGTCACCTTCACAAATTAGACGCTTTAACCTGAGAACAGGTGATACGATCTCTGGTCAAATTCGCCCTCCAAAAGATAGTGAACGTTACTTTGCTCTTCTGAAAGTAGAAAACATCAACTCAGAAAAAGCAGAACAAGATGTAGACAAGATCATCTTTGATAACTTAACTCCTCTTTACCCGATGGAAAAATTCAACCTCGAGTACAACCCAAAGGTTTATTCGACAAGAGTTATCGACATGCTTGTTCCAATTGGAAAAGGTCAAAGATCTCTTATTGTAGCTCCTCCTAGAACAGGGAAAACCGTTCTTCTTCAACAAATAGCAACAGCTATTGAAAAAAATCATCCTGAATCTGTTCTTATTGTTCTTCTGATCGATGAGCGTCCAGAAGAAGTGACAGACATGGAACGAACTGTAAAAGGTGAAGTTATTAGCTCCACATTCGACGAACCAGCACAAAGACACGTTCAAGTAGCTGAGATGGTAATCGAAAAAGCAAAGCGTCTTGTAGAACACAAAAAAGATGTTGTTATTCTTCTTGATTCTATTACCCGTCTAGCTCGTGCTTACAACTCTGTTGTTCCTCCTTCTGGAAAAATCCTTTCTGGTGGTGTTGACTCTAATGCTCTTCACAAACCAAAAAGATTCTTTGGTGCTGCTCGTAATATTGAAGAAGGTGGGTCTCTCACGATCATAGCAACTGCTCTGATTGAAACTGGCTCCCGTATGGATGAAGTGATCTTTGAAGAGTTCAAAGGAACAGGTAACATGGAGCTTCATCTTGACCGTAAACTTGTCGAGAAAAGAATCTTCCCTGCTATCGACCTTAATCGTTCAGGGACGAGGAAAGAAGAGCTTCTTCTTTCAAAAGAGACTCTTCGTCGTATGTGGGTTCTTCGTAAACTTCTTCACCAACAAAATCCAGTAGAATCCATGGACTTCCTACTTGATAAGTTAGAAAAAACAGAAACTAACAAAGAGTTTATAAGCTCTATGAACGGGTAATCAACCATGTTTGATAAACTAGACAACTTAGAATCAAGGTTCATTGAGATCGAAGACTCTCTTGTCCAAGCGTCTCTTTCCGGAAGCGAGTTCGCAGTACTTAGCAAAGAGCGTTCAGATTTAGAACCTGTCATTATAGTTTATAGACAATACAAAGTTGCTCTTGAAGATCTTAAAAGTGCTCGAGAGATGATCGCTTCAGAAGAAGCAGACATGAGAGAGTTTGGTCGTCAGGAAGTAGATGCCATCTCTCGACAAATTGAAGTTTATAAGAAAGAGCTCATTACTCTTCTTCTTCCTTCAGACCCGAATGACTCAAAAAACATTATTCTTGAAATTCGTGCAGGAACTGGTGGAGATGAAGCTGGAATTTTCTGTGGTGATCTCTTAAGGATGTACACTCGTTATGCTGAAAAGCAAAACTGGAATACAAGTTTTCTAAGCTCAATGGAGTCTCCAAAAGGAGGCTATAAGGAAGTCATTCTTTCTATTGAAGGAAAAAAAGTTTACTCACAGCTTAAGTTTGAAAGTGGTGCGCATAGAGTTCAAAGAGTCCCTCTCACAGAATCACAAGGAAGAGTCCACACGAGTGCTTGCACTGTTGCTGTTCTTCCTGAAGCTGATGATGTAGAAGTGGATATCAAACCTTCTGATCTAAGAATTGATACTTATCGTTCAAGTGGATCTGGTGGACAGCACGTTAACACAACAGACTCAGCTGTTCGTATCACTCATATCCCAACAGGTGTTGTCTCTGAGTGTCAAGACGAAAGGTCTCAGCACAAAAACAAAGACAAAGCCATGAAAATGCTTCGCACAAGACTCTATGACAAGCTCATGGAAGCACAAAGAAAAGAAATTAGCGAAGACAGAAAGACTCAAGTAGGTTCTGGTGACAGAAGTGAAAGAATCCGTACTTACAACTACCCCCAAGGTAGATTGACAGACCATAGAATCAATCTCACTCTCTACCGGCTTGCAGAAATCATGGAAGGTGATATTGAGGAAATTATTGAAAGCCTAGGAGCGCACCACACAGCTGAGCTTCTTCAGAAGCAAAAAAATTAAAGTTTGAAAGCCTCTTTCTTTGAAAACCTTTGATCTTCTAAAAAAAACTGAATCACTCCTACGCTTGTCAGATGTTAGCTCACCTAGACTAGAAAGTGAGCTTCTTCTGGCTTATATTCTAGGGTGTTCTCGTGCAGATTTATACGGTTCTAAGTTTGATGAAACGAGTAAAGATTCTGCAGAAAAATTTTTAGATTTGATCAAGCGTCGTCAAAAAAAAGAGCCTATAGCATATCTTTTGGGAACAAAAGAGTTTATGGGTCTTTCTTTTAAAGTGACAAGAGCCACTCTTATTCCAAGACCTGAAACAGAGCTGCTTGTGACAGCAGTTGAAGATTTTTTCAAAAAAACTGATCATGAACAAAGTATTCTAGACCTAGGAACAGGAACAGGTTGCATAGCTCTTTCTTTAGCTTATAGGAGTCCCTCTTTTAAAATTACAGCTATCGATTTTTCAGAACAAGCTCTTTGTGTAGCAAGAGCAAATGCAAATAATTTAGACCTCTCATCTCGAGTGTCTTTCTTAAAGCGAGACATTCTAGACCCAAGTTTTTGGGATGAACTTCCACGCTTTCAAGCTCTTGTGAGCAACCCTCCTTACATTGGTGAAAGTGAAGCTCAAGACCTATCAAAAGATGTTCTAGACTACGAACCAAGGAGTGCTCTTTTTGCAGAGAATGAAGGGCTTGCCTTTTATGAGTCCTTTGCGAAAAACGCTAGAAAATGTCTCCAGAAAAATGGACGTTTATTTCTTGAGCTCTCCCCTGTTATTTATGAATCAGTTATAAACATTTTTCAGAAAAACTCTTGGACACTAGAAGAAACAATCAAAGACTACACTGGACATAAACGTCATATCGTTCTAAGCTAGAGATCTCTTTGAAACCTTTCTCTCGTAGGGATCTCTATGCAACCCTCCATGACAAAACATGTTCTTTTTTTCAGTTTTATTTTTTCTTTACTCATAACTCTTTTTTTTCAGTTTTATTCTCCTCTTCTTGTGCCAATTGGGATTAGTTTGTTTTTAAGTTTTTTACTATCTCCTCTTGTGGATAGGCTTGAAAGAAAAAAAATTCCAAGAGCAGTTTCTAGTTTAATTCTTATAAAGATGACTCTTCTTTTTCTTACTCTTATCAGCTTTAGACTTCTGCCTTACCTCTATCATGAAAGTCTTTATTTCATAAGCATGATCCCCCAAGCTTTAAAGGTCATAGATGAAAAGTGGTTACCAGCTTTGAGAGAGTTAGTCCTTTCTACAAATTTAGTAGATGGTATGGATTTTGATAAAGCTATAGAGAGCTTTGGAGATCTATCAAGTCTTTCAACAAGAGCTTATTCTACTCTGAACACTGTGTGGCAAACAGTTCCTAAGTTAATAGGCACTGTTGTAAATATTGTGCTCATCCCGCTCATTACCTTTTTTTCCCTTGTGAATATGCCAAAACTCAAAAAAAATGCTTTGATTTTAATTCCCTATACCTTGAGAGAACATGTCAGTGAATTGACAAGAAAACTGAGCACTACCCTTCGATCACTTCTCAAAGGACAAGCTCTAGTGGCTCTTTCTGTCGGGATTCTCTATAGTATTAGTTTTTATTTCATTGGTTTAGAGTCAGGGATTGTCATTGGAATTATCACAGGTGTAGCTCGGATGGTGCCCTATCTAGATTTGATCGTCGGAGGAACTTTAAGTCTCATCGTGGTTTTTTCTAATTTTACTTCTTGGACAGACTTGATTCCTGTGAGCTTAGTTTTTCTTATTATTGGAAGCCTTGACGGGATGCTTATAGCTCCGCGTATTCTTGGGCGTCAAGCTGGGCTTCACCCTCTTGTAGTCATTCTTTCCTTGCTGTCTTTTGCTAGTCTTTATGGTTTTTGGGGTTTTGTACTAGCAATTCCAGCTATCGCTGTTTTTAAAGACCTGGTGAATTTTCTTCTACCCTATTATTATCGTTCAAATTTTTATAAGAAGTTCAATTCATAGAACAAAAACCTTTGGAAGGCTTCTAGATGAGGGTGTTCTTATAAATAAAAGTTGCGCGATGACAAAACTCATAATAGAATCATAGACCTCAGTTGAATATATGAGAAAGAAACGTCTGCTTATTTTCTAAGCAAGTCTTTTCATACAAAACTGTCTCAAAAATAACTTTAAACTGGCTTTAGAGTCTCTATAAGATTCTATTGATGAAGTTATTAGCTCAGAGTCCCCTTAAAAATTCAATTATGTATATATATTTTTTTAACACGAGGATGTGAAATGAACGTTTTAGATATGAACGAGCAAGCTTTACGCCGCAGACTACACAACAGAAAAGTCTTAAAAAAAATGGAAAAGGGAGAAAATTTAAGCTCTTTTAATAATCAAAGTAGCTGGTTTCCTCCTAGACCTATTATTCAAAAAGATAAAAAAGCTGTAGCAAAACTTTACAAAGGCTCTGAGAAACTTCCTCTGCGCAACAAGAAAGACCAAAGAACTTCTTCTTGCAAGCTCATCACTCTTTTCTCGTAACAAGACGAGAAAAGAGTAACATTGCTTGGTCCATATGATGGAGTAGAGGGTTAGCGTCTAAAAAGCGGGTGTACACGGTCCCATGCTGCAGAGACAAAAATTCCAAGCGCTATAAAATCCATGTGCTCTTTGGACGTCCTCATGAATCGTTATTAAGCTTTTAATCGTTTCCTCTTTAATTCATGCCCTAATATAACATGATCTGAAAAGCAAGTAGTCTAGCCTATTGCTCTTCCCCTAAAATAGTATGTGTTTCTTGCATTCAATCCCCTTTCAGGATATCGTCTGAGGGATTTTTTTAGTTCTCTCCCTTTGAAAGGATTTCATCATGTCGAAATTGTTATCTTTTTTAAGTCTTTTTTTGTTTGTAGCCTGCGGATCTAACGACTCTGAGTTCAAATGGGATCAAAGCACTGATAGTTATTTTTATGAAAACAGTAGAGGAAAAATTAGTGTTTCTTTTGGTAAAAAGATTAGCGGTAAATTTAAGCTTGTAACTGATCCTAAAAATAATAGAGACGGTATAGATATGATTAGAGTTGTTGTTTCAAACTCTTTTAGTAAAAATCCTCCAACTGCAACATATGAAGGTCCTTCTTGCTGTTTTAACGGAGCACAACAAATTGACCTGAAACGGTCATCAATATCCGCTGGAACCCAATATATAGGAGAGTTAGCAATTGAGCTTGATAAGTCAAAACCTCCTTACACCTTTCTCTTTAAATTTGACATGCTAAACATTAGACTCGAACTTTAAGCAGGACTTCTTTTTATGCTCCGTCGTTTCGTTGCTTTTTTTCTTTGTTTTTTAGTTGGAAATCCTCTTGCTTTTGCTTGCCCTTGTGGTTGTGGATCAAGTGATTTTCTTTCTTTAGAAGCAGGAGAAAAGTTTAAATACAGGATTTTGTATTCTCATGAACTCGGTCCTCTTTATTATGACAAAACAGGCAAGTCCTATTCTTTTGATGGAGACACAAAAGAAATAGAAACAGTTGGGTTGACCTCTGTTTTTTCTGTTGGAAAAAAATTCTCTCTTGGTTTGCAATTAGATGTTAAAAAAAATATTGGCAAACAAAACGTGCGGTATGGAATCGGAGACCCGTCTCTTCATTTTTTAGCATCTGTGTTTGAAAAAGATCTTTTCGATACATTTCACTTGAGTCTCAAATCTGGTTTGTCTGTGAAGTTTCCTTTTCCTTCTAGTGCGAGTGACTCTGATCAACTTCTTATTTTTTCAAGTGGTCACTGGGACGTAAGTCCAAATTTCTCTGCATCTCTTCAGTACGCTCACTGGACTTTACTAGTAAAAGAGATCATGACCCTAAGAATGCATAAAAGTGGGATTATTTCTCCTGATTTTGTAAACAGACTCTCCCTTGGGCTTTCTTATACTTTCTTTGGCTTAGGACAACTTGGTGTGAGTCTTGATGAAGAGCTAAGATGGCAAGAGTTTTCTTCTGGTAGGGGACTTACTCGATATACCCACAAGCTTAACTGGAATTTGACAGCTCGTGTTGGAGATAGAAAAAGCCTTGGACTTAATTTTGCGCACCCTGTACTAGTTCAAAAAAATGCACCCATCTATAAAGAAGTTGGGATTTCTTTTTCCCATGCTCTTTAAAAAACGCTATACCTGATCCTTTGTTCCATGGGACTGAATCCACACACCAACTAAAGTGAGACCTCCACCAAAGAGTGCTAGAGGCTCTGTCATTTCTCCCAAAAGAAAATAAGAAAAGAAAAGAGAAAAAACCGGTAGTAGCATAGCAAACGGAATGACTTGATTCACTTTGTAGAGTTGAAGCAAATAATTCCATCCAAAAAAAGCTAAGAGATTTGTGCAAGATGACCCTACAATCGCAAAGCAGATTTTTATAGGAGGAACTGTCATTTGTGAAAGCTCTGCATGTTCAAAAAAAAGAGATCCTAAAAAAAGTTCACAAGCAGCAAAAAGAGAACACCAAAGAGTCAAAGAAATAGCATTCGTATTTTTTAAAAACTTCACATAAATAGCTGAGAAACCATAACAAAAAGCTGATACCAAAAGCAAAGCAACAGCCCAAAGCTCTGAAGCAGCAATTTCTGGAGACCAAACAATCAGACCCACTCCAAAAAAAGCTAAAAGAAGACCAGCAATCTGTATTTTTCCAAAACTTTCGCCTAAGAAAAAAAAGCCAAGAATAGCAGCGAGTGGTACTTCAAGTTCATTAAGAAAAGCTACGACAGTAGCATCTACATGTTTGATAGCTACTGTCGTAGGGCCTAGAGTAAGTGCAAATAAAGTCGTCCCAAGAAGAAGAAGTTTTCTAATTTCACGAGGCTTTTGAATAAAAAATACACCAAAGCCCATGAGTATAAGTCTTAAAGCAGCTGAAAAAAGAGGAGGCATCTCAAGAGCTATCATTTTTATAAGAGGAAGATTAAGTCCCCATAAACTAACACATAACAAAGCCACCATAAGATGTCTAAATTGCATAAATCCTTCTAACGTTGAAGAGATGGAATATTAATTTTATTTTTTAAAGCAACTTCTTTTGCTTTTTCATAACCAGCATCTACGTGTCTTAGTACACCCATAGCTGGATCACTTGTAAGAACACGGCACAGTTTTTCTTCTGATTCTTTTGTGCCTTCTGCCACAATCACCATACCAGCATGAAGAGAGTAGCCCATTCCAACACCACCACCGTGATGAAAACTCACCCAGCTTGCACCGTTTACGCTATTAATTAAAGCATTCAAAATAGGCCAATCTGCAACAGCATCACTTCCGTCGAGCATTTTTTCTGTTTCTCTATTAGGAGATGCCACAGATCCACAGTCAAGATGATCACGACCAATCACAATGGGAGCTTTTACTTTGCCTGAAGCTACAAGATCGTTGATGATAAGGCCTGCTTTTTTACGATCCCCGTACCCAAGCCAACAGATTCGACAAGGAAGACCTTGAAACTGAATCATCTCCCGAGCAGCTTTCATCCAATTTTGAAGCATTTTGTCTTCTGGAAAAGCTTCCATAAGAGCTCTATCAATCACATAAATATCTTCAGGGTCTCCTGATAGAGCTGCCCATCTAAAAGGCCCCTTTCCTTCACAAAAAAGAGGACGAATAAAAAGAGGCACAAACCCGTCAAAACCATAAGCATTTTTGCAACCACCTTTTTCTGCTCCAGCTCTTAGATTATTTCCGTAATCAAAAACGACGGCACCTTTTTCTTGGCAGGCAAGCATAGCTTCTACATGATAAGCCATTGTGGCAAAGGATCTTTTTTTGTACTCTTGTGGGTTTTCTTCTCGTAGTTCTTTTGCTTCTTCTAGTGTTAAACCACTTGGTATGTAACCGCGTAGCTCGTCGTGAGCAGATGTTTGATCTGTCACAATATCTGGAATTTTATTTATCATCACAAGCTCACTTAGCACGTCTGCCACATTTCCTTCGAGACCAATTGTGAGGGCTTCTTTTTTCTGAAGAGCTTTATCTGCAAGAGCAAGAGCATGGGACAGATTTTCTGCTATGACATCGAGATATCCTGTTTCAATACGTTTTTTAATGCGTGCAGAATCCACATCAACCCCTAGGAAAACAGCACCTGCAATCTTTGCAGCTAGAGGCTGAGCTCCTCCCATCCCTCCAAGACCTCCTGAAAACACAAGCTTACCAGCAAGACTTCCACCAAAGTGTTTAGCAGCACAAGCTGCAAAAGTTTCATAGGTTCCTTGCACAATGCCTTGGGAACCGATGTAAATCCAAGAGCCCGCTGTCATTTGCCCATACATCATAAGGCCTTTTTTTTCGAGCTCATAGAAGTGTTCCCAGTTAGCCCACTTTCCCACAAGATTAGAATTAGCAATGAGAACACGAGGTGCAAGAGGATGACTTTTTAGAATTCCAACAGGTTTACCTGACTGGATAAGAAGAGTTTCATCGTTTTCAAGAGACTTCAAACTAGCTGTGATATCTTCAAAAGCTTTCCAATCGCGGCAAGCTTTTCCTGTGCCTCCATAAACCACAAGCTCTTCAGGATTTTCTGCAACTTCTGCATCAAGGTTATTATAAAACATACGAAGAGCTGCTTCTTGAACCCATCCTTTGCAGTTAAGTTTTGAGCCTCGTGGAGCTTTTATATTTCTTCTTTCCATGGTTGCTATTTCCTTTTTCTTTTTTTTGAGCGAAAAATTATGAAAAATGCACCTAAAAAGTTAGGATAATGCTTTGCGCGAATTGCTTCAAGGAAAGAAGAGAATAAAAGCAGAATCAAATTTTCAATTCTGAAAGAAGTTTTTCGATAGGGATGTCTCTTGTTTCTTTTTCTTCGCGCATATTTTTAAGATTAAAAGTTTTCTTTTGTTTTTCTTCGTCCCCTACAGTCAAAACAAAAGGATAATTCATGCGACTTGCATACTTAAACTGCTGTGCTAGTTTTTGTTCTTTCAGATAAATTTCAGAAGAAAGTTTATTTTCTCTCAAAATTTTTAGAATCAAAAAAGCGTAATCCCTTGCTCCTTCACTAGCAAGGGCAATCATAATAGTTTTTTGTTCTTCTTCTTCAAATTTTTTATCAGAAGATAAGAGAGCAGCTACAAGACGATCTACCCCAAAAGAACCACCAATACCGGATGGGCTTTCTTTAAGAAAACGCCCACAGAGATTATCATAACGACCACCTGAGCAAACAGAACCGTAATCTTTGAAATCTTCTAAGACTGTTTCAAAAACAATTCCTGTGTAATAAGCAAGTCCTCTTACAATACTTAGATCAAGCTGAAATTTCCCGAAGTCTGACTGACAACAAGAAGACATGATATGGAGTGTTTCTTCGAGACGACATAATTCTTCTTCTGAATGTGAGTCTCCTTTTAAAAACTCTCTTAGCTCTTTTATTTGCTTGGAGTAATCTTTTGAGTGTTGCAAGACTTTCAAGAGAAGCTCTGCTTGATCTTTTTTTGTTTCTGTTTCTTCTGCCATAAGCTCACAAACTTTTTCTTTTCCAATTTTTGCAAGCTTATCGAGATTAATTAGGAGTCTTTGTTCTTTTTCTGGTTCAAGTTCTCCATAAATTTTTTTGATAACACAAGACACAACTCCTCTATAACCAATCTGCAGGGTAAATGGTAACTTCACATCTTTGGAAAAAAGATCAAAAAAAATCGATAAAATTTCAACATCAGCTAAGACGTTATTCACACCTACGATATCAAAGTCTGCTTGAGAAAATTCTCTGTAGCGTCCTTTTTGTGGTTTTTCTGCTCTCCACGCTTTTCCCATTTGAAAACGCTTAAAGGGCATCGGAAGTTTTCCGTAATTTTCTGCTACAAAACGAGCAAAAGGAACTGTTAGATCATAGCGAAGAGCAACATCTCTTCCTCCGTTATCTGTAAAACGAAATATTTGTTTATCTGTTTCTCCTCCTTCACCAAGAAGAGTTTCTGTGTACTCAAGACATGGGGTGTCTACTGTCACAAAATTTGCAAGACGAGCTTTTTCACGAATTGCACGCACTAGGTGTCTTTTTACACCCATGGCTTCACCATGAATGTCTTGGAAGCCTTTTAATTTTTGAGCTTTAAGCATACAAAACCTTTCTATCTCAAATTAACCTATATGAGTTCTGCCACCCATATATTTTCTTAGACACTCTGGAATACGAACGCGGCCATCTTTTTCTTGATGATTTTCAAGAAGAGGGATCAAAATACGAGGTGTTGCACAAGCTGTGTTGTTGAGGGTGTAGGTGAGTTTGTTTTTTCCGTCTTCTTTGTCTTTGTAACGCATTTTTAGACGTCTTGATTGGTAATCATAGAAAGTAGAGCAACTATGTGTTTCAGAATAAGCTTTTCTCGAAGGCATCCAAGTTTCTAGATCATGTTTTCGCACTTGACCTTGTCCGAGATCACCTGTGCACACATAAACTTTTCTGTAGGGAAGCTCAAGAGCTTTCAAAAGATCTTCTGCATTTTTTAGAATTTCTTCGTGAAGTCTCTCGCTTTCTTCTTTGTCATGACGAGCAATCACAACCATTTCTACTTTGTTAAACTGATGAACACGGTAGAGGCCTTTTGTGTCTTTTCCGTAAGTACCAGCTTCTCTTCTAAAACAAGCTGTCTTTGCCATGTAACGAAGAGGAAGAACGCTTTCATCAAGAATCTCATCAGAGTGATAACTGCAAAGAGGAACCTCAGAAGTTCCAATAAGAGCCATGTTATCTTTTTCTACACAGTACGCTTGCTCACGACCAAGGGGGAAGTAACCTGTTCCCTTCATCACATCTTCATTCACAAGAATTGGAACAGACATAGGAGTAAACCCGCGTTCCTCGAGCATATCCATTGCAAATTGGAGAACAGCATGTTCAAGCAAGGTTCCTTCTTTTTTTAGAACATAAGACCTACTTCCTGAAAGTTTTGCTCCTCTTTCGAAATCTATAATATCAAGATCTTTTCCAAGAGTGATATGATCTTTAGGTTCAAAATCAAAATCTCTGATTTTCCCGTAAGTCATAATTTCAACGTTATGAGAATCATCTTTTCCGACAGGAACATCTTCACGAGCTGGTTGAGGGACATAGAGCATAAGCTCATCGAACTCTTCTTTCTTTTCACGAAGTGGTCCTTCAAGGTCCCCCATTTGTTTTTTTATTTCAGTGACTTCGTCTTTAAGAACTTCTCTTTCTTGTGGACTTACTTGTGGGATTTGCTTTGATTTTTGATTTCTTTCAAGTTGCAAAGATTCCAGTTCTCTTTGTTTCAAAGTAATAAAAGCATCAAGTTCTAGGAGCTTGTCGATATCAACAAGAAAGTTCTTGTCTTTGCATGCCTTTTGTAGCAATTTAGGATTCTCTCTTATAAACTTGATATCGAGCATAACGTCCCCATTCTTTCTTTCTAAAGTCTTGGTTTCATGAAAACCGCGTTTGGAAGCTATTTAAGGGACTAATTGTAGTGATTTAAGAGTTATTTTAAAGCCAAAAAGTTAAGTCAAAGAGGGTTTACGAGGAAAGAAAAAAAGCTTCCCTTCCATAAACTTGAAAAACCCCACTCGCGGAATTGACTCAAAGAAAGCAAAACACAATGAAATCAAATCGTTATACTTTGCCAATCAATAAGCCAATTATACTAGCCCCTCTCGCTGGAGTGAGTGATTTTGCTTTTAGACTTATGTGCCAAAGAGGAGGCGCTGACTTAACGTATGTGGAAATGCTTTCAAGCTGTGCTCTCATTCATAAAAATGAGAAAACTTTGAAGATGCTCTACAGGCATCCTGAAGAGAAGAACCTTGGAGTGCAGATTACAGGACGTAACAGTCATGAGATATCAGAAGCTGCAAAAATTTTGAGTGACTACCCTTTTGAAACTCTTGATATCAATATGGGCTGTCCTGTGAAAAAAGTTGTGAAAGTAGGTTCTGGAAGTGCACTTTTAAGAGATCCTGAAGAAGTCTACCAGATCACAAGTAAAACAGTAGCTGCTTCTAGGGTTCCTGTTTCTGTGAAAATAAGACTTGGTTGGGATCTTAATTCAAGAAATTTTATGGAAGTCACAGAAGCTATTGAAAAAGGTGGAGCAGAGTGGGTCACTGTGCACGGGCGCACAAGAAGCCAAAACTACTCAGACCCTGTTGATCTTCATGCTCTGAGACTTGTTAAAGAAAAGCTTTCCATCCCACTCATTGGAAACGGAAACTTATTTTCATCAGGCGACTGCGAGTCTATGGCAGAAGCTTCTCTTGTTGATGGTTTTATGGTGAGTAGAGGAGCTCTTGGAAATCCATGGGTTTTTGAGTCTATTAGAAATAAAGAAAGACGTGTATCACTCGAAGAGTGGTTTACGTGGCTTAAAGATCACATCACTTACCACAGAGCTGCTTACGATTCTGAAAAAGTAGCTCTTGTGTGTTTTAGAAAACATCTTCTTTGGTATCTCAAAGGCTGGCCTTTTGCAGCTCCTATTAAAGAAAAAGTTCTTCAAATGGAATCTTTTACAGAAGTTCTTTCTTCACTTGAAACGTTTGTAAAAAATTTAGAAGAAAAAGAAATCACAGTAAGAGCTCACTCAGAACAAAGTAGCTCGGATAAAAACAGATTCCTTTGGGACCCAAAGTCTGACATTTGCTATGAAGATTATAAGATTTCAAAACTTGAGGAAGCGTGAAAAAAAATAAGAGTTCTTACTTTTCTTTTATCTCAAGAAGAATAGGGTAGTGATCACTTTCAAGTCTTGGTAGAACTCGTACTCCTTTTTGTCCATTGTTATCTTTAGAAACAATTTCAAAAAAAGATTCAAAATCTTCTGATACAAAAGCAAGATCAAGTCTGTCACCTTGGTTAAATCCTGTGAACTCTTCGTCGTTTAAACTTTTGTATTTTTTGTTCTTTAGCTCTTGATAGTTATTAGTGTTTTTAAAGTAGTCCGTGTTAAAGTCACCCATAACAAGAGCAGGAATTTTTGCAAAGTTATGATCTTTTTTAAAGAGTTCTCTATCTTTTTCCATGATAAAAACAAGATTTTTAATTTCTTGTGTATGTTGAACATTGTTACTATGAGTCAGATGAACATTATAAACGAGTAGATATTTATTTTTTATTTTGACTAGAGATCTTAGAACAGAACGTGAACGAGCATCTCCTAAAAAAAGAGCATTAGGGTTTAGTAGCGTCTCTTTTTTTTGAGAGAAAATAGCTTTTCCAAGTCCTGTGTTTGCTAGTGCGTGCATGGGGTGGAAAAGCTCGTGGTCATTTACTGCTACCCATTCAAGTAAGTTATTATTTGTTTTAAAATATTCACCTACACTGTCTAAACTTACCTTCACAGTAAAATTATTTTGCTGAGTTGGTTTGTCATTAGGATCAACTGGCATCGGTACAATTTCTTGTAAGAGGATAAGGTCTGCATCAACATCTTTAAATACTTGAGATGCGTGTGCAAGACTTTTTCTTTCATAGTTAGTTGGAAAAGCCATCTGATTATCTTCAAGACAAGTTCTATGGAAATTATGAACATTGTAAGACATGATTCGGTAAACATTCTTGGCTTTAGGGTCAGGCTTGTTATTTTTAATTCTTTTCTTATTACTTGTAAAACAACCTTTTTCTGTCTTGTTATTCCATAGTGAAGCACTCGCACCATCATGAGTGTGAGCTTTCTGATCTATAAAAGCTAGTAACGTTTCTTGCTTCTCATATTTATCAGGGATGTCTGTTCGTGTAAGCCCATGAGCACCGAGATAGGCGCTTTGAATATTTCCATAAAGAGTTTGATTTTCTCCAGCATTTCGTCCTTGATTAGTAAAAACTGTTTTACCCAGATCATTATAAACCAATTTTAAAAAATCTTCTGGACTTTGGTTTCCTAGGTTTTCTGGTTCAGGATTTCCATTATTTTCTATATCTGGAGTGTTTAGTCTACAAGATATACAAAAAATAAAGATTAAAATAAAAATTTGAAAGTTTTTCATAAGTGTTCTCCTAAAACTGAAAGCAATAAGATTAGAGATGCGAATTAAAAGTTGAATTTCTTCATGTCTTGAGTAAAGCGAAGAATCCCCTTTGTTCATTGATTTTTTGTCATTCTGAGGGGTTTTACACCCCGAAGAATCTCCCCAATTCAAAATAAAGGAGATCTTTCGCTTTGCTCAAAGCATGACGGGAGGAAGCTCAAAGCATAACAAGACGGTTTATTCAAAGCCTAGGGAAGTTTAACTTTTAATTCGCATTACAGGTATTATACCAATTATGTAAAATAATTGAGGTTTTTTAGGACAAAAAATGCGACTATCCCAGAATGTTGCACTCGAAGAAAAATTTTATTGCCATCATCTGTTCACACGATTTTTTGGGATGCTTAGAGTTGAGCGAGATCCCAAGATAAAAAT
>CANFEH010000013.1 GCA_947445855.1 Zetaproteobacteria bacterium | reverse complement strand
TCTAAAGATCTTGATGCAAAAGGGATCCGACTTGAACATCCATTGCGCTTAAATATGAAAGAAATTCGGTCAGATGAAGAGATCAATAAGCTAAAAAATCAACGTCGACTTGTCGAAACTGTAATTGGACAACTAACAGAACGATTCAACGTAGAAAAGGTTCGTGCAAGAAATATTTTTAGACTTGGGATTCGTTTTACACGAAAAATCTTAGCTCACACAATAGCCATTTTTATAAACATACAGATGGGGCGACCGGCTCTAAGGTTTGAGGGGATTGTAGGGTAAAAACTTTCACACAGCGTAAAGTTAGAAAAAAACATCAAAAGAGATTGCAACAAGTTTTGTACAACTGCTTAATACAACCCCTAAGCTGATGCCTCAAATTTATTCAGAAAGAAAAACTTAGATTGATGATTGTTTTGCAGATCTTATTCAGGTTCAGGCTCTCGAAGATCTACCAAGAAACACAAAGAAATGGATTTTGATCGATGCAAGCACCCATACCCCCTCCTCTCCAGTTAGGATCTTTACTTGTTCCATAAAGAGCCAGGAGTGATCCACTAACTCCGTTTGCTTTTCTCCAGTTCCAACAGTTACAGCATTCAATTCCTGCACCTTCTTCACCGCTAGCCTTTGATCCAGACCAAGCATAAAAAAATGGTTTATCTAACACTTCATTTAAATCAACACTGAGAGTTCCTGGTCCTGTAACTAACTCTTTCAAGTTTTGAGCTATTTGTATTTTTCCACGAACATCATAGATAGGGACATCTTGGGGGATACCAGTTTTATAAATTAGGTCCCTCATAGAGCTTTTTTTAGAAAGAGAAACAATAGCGACAGAATTTAAGGTTCCTTTAGGTCTTTCCTTGAAGCAATCCTCGTCAGGATTAGCAGCTCCGTATTGAGGAGCTGATAAATGAAGAAACATTTTTTTTATTGAGCTTTCAACTCTTTTTTTTTCTTCTCCTTGTAGCAGACTTGTTAAAATAAATATTTTAAGAAAGATAGAGAGAACTTTTACAATAGACAAAGAAGACTCCTACTAATTCTTAGAAAGATTTATTAGCTACGATGGAGTCTTGTTATTTTAATGTCAACTTAAAAGTTATCCTTGGGAGCTTACATAAAAACTATAAGTTCTTCTGTTTTTTTGCGAGGAAGAAATATGAAGTTTGTGGGTTGCCTTCATACTTTCTGGAAGGATTACGTTACTTGGCCACTCTAATATAAAACCATCATATGTTTGATGCCCAAGAAGTTCTTCTTCGTCAAAAGCAACGTCTTTAGCAAAACGGTAAAGATCCATGTGAGCATAATTTTTCCCATTGAGCTTATACTCAAGAAGATAAGTATAGGTAGGAGACGACACAGGAATCTTTTTGCTAAGCCCAAGGGTATAGAGAAGCTCTTTTGTGAAAGTAGTTTTTCCAGCTCCAAGAGGACCCTCTAACCAAAGAGAAAAAAAAGATTTTGTTTCGAGCTCCTCTGAAATTTTTTTTGCTATTTCTTCAACACTCTCTAAAGGAATTGTTTTTTCCCAAAGCTTTTCATCAGTGTTTGTGACTAAAAATTCCATATTTTATTAGTTCTTTTTTCCTTGTAAGATTTGCTCTGATGAACCTATTTCTTTGTAATAAAAAATGCTTTCTTCTGCAGTCTCTTTGAGAGTTCTTGCGTACTCTTTTAGATCAGCTTCATTTTTTCCTTCAAGCATAATGCGAGCTTTGTTTTCTGTTCCTGAATAACGGAAAAGAACCCGTCCGCTTGGAGAAAGTTTTTCTTCCACATCTTTAATCCCCTGAGAAAGCTTTGGAAGATTCTCGAGAGGGATTTTTTGAGAAACAGAAAAACTCTGAATTACTTGAGGATTTTTGCAGATAATTTTCCTAGCTTCGCTTAGAGTCTGTTTTTTCTCTAGCAGAGCTTCTAAAAGAAGAAGAGAAGCTAACACTCCATCGCCTGTTGTAGCTTTATCAGCACAGATAATATGCCCTGATTGCTCACCACCAAGACTGTAGTTTTTTTCTCTCATAAGCTTACACACATTGCGATCTCCCACTTGTGTTCTTATGAGTTTTCCTCCCATTTTTTTCATAACTTCATCAAGAGCACCGTTACTCATAAGAGTAGTGACAAGCGTTTTATCTTTTAGTCTATTTCTTTCCATGAAGAAGTGCGAACAAATAGCTAAGATTTCATCACCATCTAAGATAGAGCCTTTTTCATCTACAGTTATAAGCCTATCAGCATCACCATCAAGAGCTATACCAATATTCGCTTTGTAGAGCAGAACTTTTTCAGCTAAAGCTTTAGGATGGAGAGCTCCGCATTGCTCATTAATATTGATACCATCTGGATTGTTACCAATCACAAAAATTTCTGCACCTAGCTCTTCAAAAACTTTTGGAGCCAGCCTATAAGCTGCACCATTAGCGCAGTCTACAACAATCCTAAGACCTTCTAAAGAAAGATGCTTTGGGAACTGTTCTTTCAAAAAAACAGCATACTGCCCCATAGCGTCATCAATTCTCTTACAAATTCCAATATCATTCCCTGCGATAGGATTTTCTGCTAATTCGTCAGAAAAAATAAGTCTTTCAAGCTCTTCTTCACTGTCATGAGAGAGTTTAAAACCATCAGCAGAAAATATTTTTATCCCATTATCATAAAAAGGATTATGAGAGGCAGAGATCATAATCCCAACATCAGCTCTCATTCCACGCGTGAGGTAAGCCACACCAGGAGTGGGAAGTGGACCAAGAAGATAGGTGTTAGCTCCCACACTACAAAGCCCCGAGGAAAGAGCTTGCTCTAAGAGGTAGCCACTTTTTCTTGTGTCTTTACCAATGAGAACTCTTGTTTTCTTATCTTTTTTCTTAAAATAAAGACCTATGGCTTTGCCTATTTTCATAACCGTAGCAGGATCCATAGGGTAAGTGTTAGCTTTACCCCTAATACCGTCTGTTCCAAAAAGTTTTGTTTTTTTGTTCATCATGGTTTTTGGTCAACTTTGTTCGAGTTTAAGGAATGAGGTTCAGCGGCCATTATACTCAAAACAAGACTTTTATGCAAGTTTAGAAGCAAGAAGAATTAGGTAATCTAATGTAATTATTAGATTATTTTTTTACAGAGTAAGTAGATTTTGGGCTCAGGGTATCAAAAAACTTTTGTGGCCAAATAGTTCCTAGAAGCAAAGCAACTAAGAAGGGCAGAATAAGCAGATAGGATTTTTTCTTAGAAACAGCTGCTGGGTAAAGACAACTAAAATCTTCTTCTTTCATATACATGTGAACAATAATTCGTAAGTAGTAATAAAGAGAAATTGCACTTCCTAAAACAGCAATAAGAACAAGAGGAAACAGATTTCCTTTTAGTGCTGAACTAAAAATAAAAAGCTTTCCTAAAAAACCAACAGTGGGAGGTAGTCCTGCTAAGCTAAAAAGAGAAAAGCTTAAAAGAAAAGCTACCATTGGATTTTTGCGACCATAGCCTTTTAAGTCATCCAGAGATAAATTTTGGTTTTCTTTTGTCTCCATAGACATAAGAGCCCCAAAAGCAAGAAGAGAAGCTAACACATAACTAACAAGATAAAAAAGAAGTGATGGAAGAGTGCCCCCTGTTGACAAAGCACAAAGAGCAATAGCCATGTACCCACTATGAGCTATAGAAGAATAAGCAAGAGTCCTTTTTACACTAAACTGACTGAGAGCTAAAATATTCCCTACAATAATAGAAAGTCCCACAAGAATAGAAAAAAGAGGGGCCCAACTGCTAGAAGAAAGAAGCTGAAACAAAGGGAAAAGCCTTAAAAGCACAGCAATGATAATAATTTTAAAACCAGTAGCCATGAAAGCTGTAATCCCTGTCGGGGCACTTTCGTAAGCATCTGGTGCCCAGAAGTGAAAAGGTACAAGAGCAAGCTTAAAAGCAAACCCGAGAACCATAAGCAGAAGTCCACCATGAAACCAAATTGGTTGAGAAAATGTTCTCACAAAAACCATAATCTCTTTGATATTAAGAGACGCAGCAGAGGCATACACAAAACTGATACCAAGAAGAAGAAACGCTGTAGCGAGAGACCCCAATAAAAAATACTTCATAGCTCCTTCTAAGCTTTTTCTTCCAGGATTTAGATAACCAATCAAAGTGTAAACACCAAGTGAGCTAATTTCTAAGGAGATAAGAAGAGTGACAAGGTCATAGCTTGCAGTAAAAACAAGCATACCAGCTGTGATCAGTTGATAGAGAAAAGAAATTTCTGGACGGAAAAAACTCTTTCTTTCAGGATGCGACAGAAAAAGTAAACTTATAAAAAGAGAAACGGATAAAATAAGAATATGAACAACTTTTGTGAGTCTTGAAAAGAAAAAAGCTCCTCCTAAAAACTCACCATAGTATTGATTAAAAAAACAAGCACAAAGACTTGCACTTAAAAAGAAAACTTGCGTCAACTCTACAAGAGTCACATAGTTTTTAGAAACTTTATCTCTTTGCATAAGAGCCACAAGAGACCCTAAAACAAGAATAAGAACACTAAGAGTACTGAAGTAGAACTCTTTTGGAATAACAAGGTGCATTTTCTATCATCCTCTCTTTTCAATTTTATTCACAGCAGAGACAAATGGCTGATCTGGAACGAGAAGTTCGTAGTGGTGATAGGTTTTTGACAAATGGTGAACAGAGGTTCGCATTTTTTTTAGAAAAAATTCTGGACACACACCCATAAAAACAACAAGAAGACTAAGAGGAGTGATATATAAAAATTCTACAAAAGAAAGGTCTTTGAGACTCCTATTTTCTTCTTTTGTAATAGGACCAAAAAGAATACTTTTACAAAAAGTAAGCATATAAAGAGCACCAAGAAGCACACCTAGAGCTGCAACAATAGCAATAATAGGCTTTGCTTGAAAACTTCCTAAGAGCACAAGAAATTCTCCGACAAACCCTCCTGTTCCAGGAAGACCAACAGAACCTAAAGTAGCTACAATAAGCATAACAGCAAACCAAGGCATATTCTTAGCAAGACCTCCGAACTCACTAAAAAGACGGGTGTGCCTTCTTTCGTAAATAACACCAATCAAAAAGAAGAGAGCACCTGTGCTAATACCGTGGTTGATCATAAGGTATTGAGCTCCAAGAAGAGCTTCTTCATTTAAAGAAGAATTTTGAAAAGAAAGACAACCAATAACAACATAGCCCAAATGAGAAACAGATGAATAAGCGATCATTTTTTTTGCGTCAGGTTGAACCCAAGCAACAAGAGCACCATAGATGATTCCAAAAACCCCAAGCCCAAGAATAAAAGGAGCTGCTAACTCAACAGCATTTGGAAAAAGTGGAATAGCAAAACGAACAAAACCGTAAGTCCCCATTTTTAAAAGCACACCCGCTAAGATAACAGAACCGACAGTAGGAGCCTCTGTATGAGCATGGGGCAACCAAGTGTGAAAAGGCCAAATAGGAACTTTGATAGCAAAAGCAAGAGCAAAAGCTGAAAACAAAAGAAGTTCTGTGTTTATATTTTGAAAATTTACTCTGTACAGATCAAGAAGACTAGAAGAATAAACACCAAACTGTTCGTAGTGTTGCAAATAAAGAAGAAGTGCCGCAACTAGCATAAAAAGAGAACCAAACACAGTGTAAATAATAAACTTTGTGGTAGCATAAATACGGTTTTTTCCACCCCAAAGACCAATCATAAAATACATCGGGATAAGCATAGCTTCCCAGAACACGTAAAAGAAAACAAGATCAAGAGCTAAAAGAGCCCCTAGCATTCCACATTCAAGAGAAAGTAGAAGACGAATTAAATTTTTTGTGGACTCTTCTTTTTTTTCAAACAGACTGATGAGAACAAGAGGAGTCAGAAAAGTTGTGAGCATAACAAGAAGAAGATTGATACCATCAACTCCCACAAAATAACTGATCCCAAAAGAACTTATCCACTGGTAGTGCTGAACAAATTGAATCCCTGTTAGACTTTCATCAAAGTAGTACCACAAGTGACAAGAAAAAAGAAAAGTCACGAAGCTACCTAAAACAGCTAGAACACGAATAGCTTTAAGATCTTTTAAAGCAAGACTAAGCCCACAAAAAACAAGAGGAGAAAAAATAAGAAGACTAAGTATGTACTGATGAATCAACTGAAACATTTCACTTACCTTCACTCAAATAGATCACTATTTTAAAAAGAAACCAAGAAAAACAAGACACCCTAAAACAAAAAAGACTGCATATGTTTGAAGTCCTCCTGAGTTTTTCCAACTAGAAAGAGCACTTGAAATCATAAGCCCTCTGCCAACACCGTTTATAAAACCATTGATAAAAATAAGATCAAAAATTTTCCACAAAAACTGACTCATTTCCTGAAGAGGTGTGACAAAAATGTTTTCATAAAACTCATCTACATAGTACTTGTTCGTAAGAAACTTATGTGTCCTTGAAAATTTCTTTTTAAGAATCAGACTAATTCCTTTAGGGCCTCTTTTATAAAAGTTAAAACCTAATAAAGCACCAAGAAGAACAAAAGAAGTCGAAGTTCCCATAAGTGTCCACTCAAGTGCGTGAGAATGATGATCACGCAGAAAGTGCCAGTTTTCTTCTGCCGCGTGAGGCATCTTGATAACAGGCTCCAAGTAGTGCTCAAAAAAGTTTGGGAT
The DNA here is from genome assembly GCA_947445855.1 of Zetaproteobacteria bacterium. Lineage (GTDB taxonomy): Bacteria > Bdellovibrionota_B > Oligoflexia > Oligoflexales > Bog-1112 > CANFEH01. The sequence goes on along the minus strand of CANFEH010000013.1, from coordinate 24,797 downwards.
TCCAACAAGATCACCAATCACAGCGGGAACTCCAACAAACCCTATGAACACACTTAAGAAAGCTAAAACAGCAAGAGGACCCCACATGATGACAGGAGTTTCTTCAATATGTTTTTTTGTGTGATGATCACTTCTGTTTTCTCCACAAAAAGTTAACGTGTACAATCGAAGCATATAAAAAGCAGTACAACCAGCAGTCAATGTTCCAAATGCCCAGAGGTATGGGCCAATCACAGGATAGTTAAAAGCTTTCCAGAGAATTTCATCTTTAGAAAAAAATCCAGAAAAACCAGGAACTCCAATAATAGCTAAAACTCCTAGAAGAAAAACTGCGTGAGTTTTTGGGAGATATTTTTTTAGACCTCCCATTTCCATCATGTCTTGCTTGTGATGCATAGCAAAAATAACACTCCCAGCTCCAAGGAAGAGAAGAGCTTTAAAGCAAGCATGAGTAAGGAGATGAAAAACACCAGCACCAAAACCACCTACACCACAACCCATGACCATGTAACCAAGCTGACTTACAGTTGAGTAAGCAAGAACTTTTTTAATATCATTTTGCACAAGAGCAATAGTCGCAGCAAAAAAAGCAGTGAGACACCCAAGTACTGCCACCACTGTCATGATCTGAGGAGCTAAAAAATAAAAAAAACTAAGCCTTGTCATCATATAAACACCAGCTGTCACCATGGTAGCAGCATGAATAAGTGCTGACACAGGTGTTGGACCAGCCATGGCATCAGGAAGCCAAACATAAAGAGGAAGCTGTGCTGATTTTCCACAAGCAGCTACAAGCATAAGTAAACAAATGAGGGCAATGGAATTTTGCATTTCTTGTGTCAGCGTGTGTGAATTCAGAAGAATATTTTTTAGATCCAAAAAAGACAAAGTTCCAAACTGTTTAAATGTGAGAAAAACAGCAAACAAAAAACCTATGTCCCCAATACGATTCACAAGAAAAGCTTTCATACCTGCTTTTGCATTCTTGTCTTCTTCAAACCAGTAGCTAATAAGAAGATAACTACAAAGACCCACTCCTTCCCAACCAATAAACATAATGAGAAAATTTTCTCCCGTCACAAGAAGAAGCATCATGAAAACAAAAAGGTTGAGATAAGCAAAAAAACGATAGGTTGTTTTTTCATGACTCATGTATCCACCAGCATAGATATGGATAAGACTTCCAATTCCTGTGATAATAAGAAGCATGAGAGAAGAAAGAGGGTCTATGAGAAAGCTAAAAGGAACTGACAAACTACCTGCTTCAATCCAAGAAGCTAAGTGATAAACTTTCAGTCCTTCATGATGTGTCAAAACATCATAACTTAAAAAGAGGGCAGAAAAAAACGCAAGAAAACAAGCTGTGACAGAAACTATTTGCGCTAGTGTTTTGCTCTCTGAGCGTAAAATAAGTCCATTAAGGATGGCCCCTAAAAGAGGAAAGCAAAGAGTCATCTCGAGCCAGTTCATAAGGAAGTCTCCCTACAGCTCTTGGCAGTTTTTTTTAGATTTGATTGTGAACTTGTGTGTAACATAATTTTAACCTCTAAGAACTTTAAGGAAGTCCGGATTAATGGTTCCATAGCGTCTATAAATAGCAATAACCATAGCGAGACCAATTCCTGCTTCGCAAGCAGCTAGAGTAATCACAAAAAAAACCATAATTTGCCCGTCTAAGTCTCCAAGAAAACTAGAAGCTGTGACAAAAACGAGATTGACAGCGTTTAACATGAGCTCAATCGACATGAGCATAAAAAGTAAATTACGACGGAATAAAACACCAAGAGTTCCACAAGTGAACATGATGAGGGCTAAAATAAAATAGTGCTCAATGGGTACCATTTATCTAACTTCCTTACACAGATTTATTTTGAGAAGGTTTACGACTGATAAGAATTGCAGAAACAATGCCTAATAAAATAAGTAGAGAAGCTAACTCAAATGGCCAAATGTAATCTTCAAAAAGCTGAAGTCCAATTTCATAGGTGTTGTCTTCTAAAATTTCTGAGACAATATCCTCTTTTGTGAGAGGAGCCATCTGCTCAAACATTTTGAATGAGAAGAATAAAAAACCAACACTAACCGCACTGAAAAGTATAAATTTTTTCCCTTTATCTCCTGTTTCTTTTAAATCCATGTCAGGATTTAAAATCATAATGACAAACATAAAGAGAACAAGGATAGCACCAGCGTAAATAATCACTTGAATAACAGCTATGAAGTGCGCTCCCAAAAGAGCGTAAACACCAGCTAAAAAGAATAGGTTGAAAACAAGAAGTGCAACAGCCACAACAGGCTTTTGAACAGTCACTACAGCAATAGAGAGCACTGTAAGAATACTAGCTAAAAAGTAAAAACTAATCGCTTCACCCATTTTTATGGATCCTTCGAAAATGAATTACATCATCAAGATTAAAGAGGTTACAAAAACATTTCCTAGACTAAGAGGAATCAAAAATTTCCATCCAAGTTTCATAAGCTGATCATAACGAAATCTTGGAAGAGTCCATCTCACCCAAACATAAAGCCACATAAAGAAAGCTGACTTCAAAAGAAGTGTAACAAAACCAATGAAGCTAGCTAAATTGTGACTACCTAAAAGTTCGATTAATTTTAAGTGAGGAATAAATGGAACTTGCCAACCTCCAAAAAACAAAATGGAACACAGCGTTGCCAGAGTAAACATGTTCACATACTCTGCTAAATAAAAAAGAGCAAACTTTGATGATCCAAACTCTGTGTGAAAACCTGCTATGAGCTCACTCTCACTTTCAGCTAAATCAAAAGGCGCACGGTTTGTTTCAGCAAACATAGTGATAAGGAAAATAAAAAAAGAAATCGGTGCTAAGAAAATTCCCCACTGCCAAGTGTTAGCTTGAGCCTCCACAATACTTCCAAGTTCAAGAGAGTTATAAATCAACACAATTGGTATGAGAGAAAGCCCCATAGGAATTTCATAGCTAACCATTTGAGCTGATGCTCTGAGAGATCCAAGAAGAGAGAATTTATTACTTGAAGCCCACCCTGCTAAAACAATCCCGTAGATTCCCATCCCTGAAATACCTAAAATAAAAAGAAACCCAACGTTAAGGTTAATCAGTTGAAGTGGAATTTCGTGATCAAAGAGAATGATGTAATTCCCAAAAGAAAGAGCTGACAGAGCTAGTAGTGCTGGTATTAAAGAAAGAACGGGAGCTAAATGAAAAAAAACTTTATCAGCATCTTCTGGAACAGACTCTTCTTTAAAAATTAATTTAATAGTATCTACTAAGCTTTGAAGAAGTCCCCAAAGACGCCACTTAAAAAGCCCAACTCTGTTAGGGCCTTTTCGTCTTTGCATAAAAGCACCGGCTCGTCTTTCGATCCAAACCATAATAGGAGGTAGTTGTAAAGCCATGGCTAAGATCACACACATTTTTACAACGGCTGCCATGAGTTCAAAATAAAATAGATCCATAGTTTTAAACCCTGTTAGTTGATATACTTAGTCCCAGTCCAAGGCTTTACTGCGTAGAACATAAACGTAACCTACGACTAAGATCAGCAGAAAAACAAAAATTTCTGCTACCCCAAACCAGCCTAATGTTTTAAAAACCCTAGCCCACAAGTAAAGAAAGACTGTTTCTATGTCAAAAAGAATAAAAAGAATGGATGTGAGGTAAAATTTGACACTCATTTTCTCGCGACGAGAGCTATTGGGGACACCGCATTCGAAAGGCTCTTTTTTAGCTGCGGTTTGATTTCTTGGTCCACAGAAATGGGCCAGAGCACTCATGGCTCCACCAATCACAAGAGCTATTAAAATAATAAGGAGTATGGGTAAATAGGGGCTCATGGACTGTTTTTTCCTCTGGTAGAAATGTTCCAAATGCGGAACCAACTATACCTTAATTCTGAAGGTTTCATAAAATGGAAAGAAAAAAAAAACACGAAAATATTTTAATTTTAGGTGCTGGCTCCTTTGGTACTTGCTTGGCTCAACACTTAGCGACTCTCGGGTATAAGTTACGCCTTTATGCTAGATCAAGTAGCTTAGCGGAGTCTATTAATGAAAAGAATCTGAACTTTCGCTATTTCCCTAACAAACCTCTACACCCATCGATTAAGGCTATTTCTACTTTAACAAAGGAAGCGCTAGAATCTTCGTCACTTGTTGTTCTTGCCATTCCTACTCAGTCTATGCGAGAAGCCTTAGAACCTATAAAACATCACCTCAAATCAAAACTGCTTTTATGCGTTTCAAAAGGAATTGAAGTAGACACTCTCCAACTTCCCTCTGATATTTTATTTTCTCTCTTAGGTGAGTCAGCGAAAAAAAATGCAGTCTATCTATCAGGACCAAGTTTTGCTGTGGAGATTATGGATAAGCAACCAACAGCAGTCACAGTTGCTAGTTATAATAAAGAGTATGCTCAAGTGGTTCAAAAAATTTTTCATACTCCTTACTTCCGTGTCTACTTAAGTGAAGATCCTGTAGGTGTGGAAGTCGCAGGAGCTTTGAAAAATGTGATCGCTATTGCAGCAGGAGCTTGCATGGGCCTTGGTTTTAAAGCAAATAGCTTAGCTGCTTTGATCACAAGAGGGTTATCTGAACTTTCTCGCATAGGATTAGCTATGGGAGCAAACAACTTAACTTTTATAGGACTTGCTGGCATTGGTGATTTAATGCTCACTTGTAGCTCCCAAAAAAGCCGCAACTTTCGTGTGGGTTATCTGCTTGCATCTCAGAAGACTTTAGAAGAAGCAAAACAAGAACTTGGTTCTGTCGCTGAGGGAATTTCCACTGCAAAAGCAGCTTATATTTTAGCTGAAAAGCTTGGTGTACGGGTTTCAATCGTGAGTGCGGTGTACCGCGTTCTTTATGAGAATTGTGACTTACGTGAAGCAGTGAATGATCTTTTGACAGGGTCTGCTAAGTCAGAACTAGAATAAAAAAGTTTTTTGCTAAGAGAGTTAAAAAACCTCATTTTCGAGATTTCTTGAGTATTTTCTTGAATCACCTCTCTGCAAGTTATACTGTTAACGTACTAATTTAAACTGAAGTTCTTCCATCGAAAAAAGATATTTGGATATTTGCTATGACAAAAAACAAGGCAAACGAAAAGATTGTTGCCAACAGTACTGCTGAATATTTTGCGAAAAACCTACAACAAGTAGGATTTTCTTCTCCTATTAAAGCAGTTTTAACCACCGTAAAAGAAGCTATGGATAATGCTCTTGATGCTTGTGAGGAGCATGGCATTCTCCCCAATATACGTGTTGATATTAAAAAACTTGGTTTAGGCTCTCTTAAAAATACAGATCGGATCTCCATTAAAGTATTGGACAATGGCCCAGGTATTGAAGAAAAATATGTACCAATGGTTTTTGGACAATACTTAGCTTCCTCTAAATTTGGTCAAGGTCGTCCATCGAGAGGACAACAAGGAATTGGTATTTCAGCTGCCACAACATGGGCTCTTCAAACTTCAGCAATTGGAGCAAAAGTAACTACAAAAAGAGAAAATGAGCGAAAAGCTCTCCGTTGTGTTGTAGTGACAGATTTAAAAAAGAATGAAGGAATTCTAAAAGACAAAGAAAAAATTAACTGGGAAAACCCTCATGGCACTGAAGTTGAGTTTATTATTGATGGCAAAATTCAAATGAATGGAGAAGGAGGGCTCCTCACTTATTTAAGAGGAACAATTCTTCTTAATCCTCATATGACTCTCACTTATCATTTAACTGAGATGGAACCTGTCACTGTCGAAAGAGTCATTGATGAAGTTCCAGAGATTCCAAAAGCTACCCCTCCTCATCCTCACACTATGAAACTAGGTGAGTTTCTCTCGTATGCTAGACTTTTTTCTTCTCATAAAAATGCGGAATGGCTTTGCAAAGGTTTTTCACGCGTGAGCCCTAATATAGCTGCTACTCTTTTCAAAAACTCTGGTCTTCCAAAGACTTTACTCGATAAAAAAGTAAATACTTTGACAAGTGATCAACTGAAAAAACTTTTTCAAACGATACAAGACTCAGAGTTTCAAGCACCTTCAACAAAATCTGTCATGTCTCTTGGCGAAAAAGCACTCTCTTTAAGTGTAATGCGCCTTGGAAAAGTAGACTACTTTTCTGTGGTCACAAGAAAACCTGCTATCTGTGATTTCAAACCCGTTCAAGTTGAAGTGGCTATTGCTCGTTTGTTCGAAAAAAAATCTGACGGAGAGGATTCCTCTGTTCAAATTCTTCGTTTTGCAAACAGAGTCCCTCTTCAGTTTGACAAAGCTTCTTGCGCTATTGTGAAAAGTATTTCTTCTGTCAATTGGAAATCTTATTCTATCAAGCAAACAAAAGGAAATTTACCCTCAGGACCTTATATTATTGCTGTCAGCGTAGTGTCTCCTTTTTTAAAATTTAAGAATGCTTCAAAAGAAACTATTGATGCCACAGATGAGCTTGTGACAGAGATTAGAAAAGCTCTGATGAAAGCAGGACAAAGCTTATCAAGACACATAAAAAAAGAAGCCAAAACACAAGAGCTCGAAAATAAAATTAAACACATTGAAAAATTTGGCCCTGTTTTGGTCAATACATTGTGCCGTATTTTAGGAGCTTCTGAGGCCAAGAAAAAGAAAGCTGAAGAAGGAATCGAAAAAATTCTAGGTCGAGACAACCTCAAAACAAGACAGCAACTTGATGAGGTAGAAGAAAGACTAAACGTTCACCTTGCTTCAAGAAAAGATCAATTCGATTCTTTTATAAAAGAAGACGAGGAGCTCCAAGCAAGACAAGAAGCTCTCCTAAGAGCAGAAGAAGAAATCCTTGGAACAAGATATAACGACGATGAAACCTCTTCTAAGAAAGAATTTTCGCGTAAAAAGAAATCTTCCAAAAAAAATAAATCAAGACTTTAAGAGAATAAGGATAGCTTGTGGTTAAATATGGTATAAAAGATCAAAAAAGTATTGAAAAAATAGCTATGGGCCTCTGTGACACAATCTTAACTGATTTAACACAAGGCAAGAGACCTAGACTTCAAGCTACAAAGTCTAGCTTAGACAATGCTATTTACTCCCCTACACTTGGTTACTTAACCCCTGGACCTAAGAAAACAATCACTGAGCTGAATGTAGCTTCTGTGAAAAAAATGTCGAGAGCTATTTTTGTCCTAGATATTCTCCTAAAAAATATAAAAACCGGAGCTGTTAACACAAAACGTGAACTTTATTATATTTGCAAAGGTCTTTTAAAACAAAATCCTGAGTTAAAGCCTCTTGACTTTGAAGACCAACCTGAGTCTGACGGCATAATTGATTTTCTTTGTGAAATTATTGAATGCTATAGAGAAGAACTCAACTGTTATGCTAACGACAGAGGTGGACAAACTTACTCTAAATGTCTTATTGTAACAGAAACTCTTCCAAACGGTAAAAAAGCAAAGATAGATCTTTCAAAACTTGGTACTTCACCTTTTACTCCAAAGAACCGTCCTCAAAATTTAGCTTTAACAGCGAGCAAAAAAATTGAGTTTTGTCTTGTGGTCGAATCAGAAGGCACAGCAAACACTTTGGTCTCTAATGGCATGACAGAACGCTACGATTGTATCGTTGTCGGTGCTCAAGGGGTTCCTTCGAACTCTGTCAGAGCTTGGGTAAAAAGAATCCAAGAGCAAGTGGATGTTCCCATTTATTTTTTTGGAGACTTAGATGCCTACACACTTCAAAATATTTTCAGAACGTTAAAAGCAGGGTCCGCAGCTTCTATTATCAGAAATGCTGACTTCTCTGCTCCAGAAGTAAGATTTCTTGGAGTTCTTCCTGAAGATGTTAAAAAATATGATCTTTTCTCCTATGATGTAAAATCAAACGATCCCTCTGAGATGAGGTCTTTAAAAAAAGCTCAGGATGCTCTAGAAAACGATCCTTTTTTCAAGAGCCAAAGAAACCGTCCTCTAGCAAAAATTCTTGAGTGGTTGATTGAAAACAAGAAAAGATGCGAGCAACAAGCTTTCTTTAGTGTGGATGCAAATGATCCTCTTGCTCTTGAAAAAATTCTTATAAAAAAAATACGTGAAGGTAGTTATATTTAATTGTGTTTTCACTTAAAAAAAATCTGGCTGAGCTTACAGCTCTAAACAGAGAAAAAGAAAAAATTCAAGTTTTAACAACTTCACTAGCTTTCAAACAGCTTGTGGCTATAAATTTTTTGAACGAAATTTTTCAAGAAAAATCTTTTTTTAAAAAACTTATTTTTCTTTGTTCTTGTGAAAAAGAAGCTAGAAAGTGGTCAGATTTTTTTTCTTTTTATGCAAAAAATGAAAGCTTCGATGTAAAAGAGCTTCTTAGTACCCCTTATTGGGATCTTTTGAAAACTCATGAACATGAGAATCGCCGCTTCCAGTCTCTTGAAGCTTTAGACTTCTTGAAGGACTGTTCTCGCGCGGGAGTTGTCGTAGCAACACCTGACGGTTTCATGCAAAAAATTTTTCATGACTCCGCTTATGAAGAAGCAAGTTTTACGCTATCAGTCTTGCAAGAACAAGATCCCTTCGAACTAGAAGAGACTCTTAAAAAACTAGGTTATAAAGAAACCACTTATGTGAGAGAAAAAGGATTTTTCGCTAAAAGGGGTGGGATTTTTGACATTTTCCCAGTAGGGAGAAAAGCGCCAATAAGGCTTGAATTTTTTTCTTCTGAAATCCAGTCTATATACTCCTTTGAAGAGGCCACAGGAAAAACTTTAGCACAAAAACTTTCTAGTGTTAAAATCCTTCCATCAGTCAGTCATTTTTTTTCTCTAGAAAATCGTAAAAAAATTTATCAAAAATTTTATGAATTTCTAGGAAAAAAAGGGTTTACAGAAAAGCATAAACTAGACCTTTTACAACGTTTGGAAGAGAGAGGTTATTCACTTGAGTTTGAAAGAACGCTCCCATCCTTAGAAGGCTCTTCTTATACAGAAAGTTTAAGTTTAGTAGGAGAAGATTGTTTACTCGTTTGTTTAGACTCTCTACTTGAGCTTAAGAGTGCTTTTTCAAAAACAAAAGAGGGGCTTTCTCTTGTTTATAGTGCTTTAGAAGATTATGAAGAAGTGTTATCTCATCCAAAAGATCATTTTTTTCCTGAAAAGAACTTTGCTTTTTTCTTGTCGCAAAAAGCAAAACTTGTTTTTACAAAACATGACCTAGAGGATGATTTCTCTAAAGTTTTGCCAGATGAATCTTGGAAAAATTTCCCACTTTTAAAGCAAGCTTTTCAAAAAAATGAGCCCTCTTCTTCATTGGAAAACTTAATCAACCTTGAAGAATCGCTTTACCAAGTAGTTTTTGTTTGCTCTTCAGAAAAAGAAGAAAAACTTTTTAGTCAACTCCTAGAAGAAAGAAAACTTTCTTATGAGGTTTCTAAAAAGACTTTAGCTCAAGAACTAAAAGAAATTTTATCTCTTAAGAAAAAAGAATCTTTTTTCCTAATAACCCGAGGAAAAATAGAAGGAACTTTTCTAGCAGAACTTGAAAAAGTTCTCTTCTGCGATGGCTCTCTTTTTTTTCCAAAGAAAAAGTCTTTGAAAAGAAAATCTCAAAAAAAAGTTTTTTCAAGAGAAGCGTTTTCTGCTGGTGATTACGTGATCCATGAACTTCACGGTATCGGCAGGTTTGAGGGTTTAGCAGAAGTGAGTGTCAGTTCTGGTTTTTTTGATTTTCTAAAACTTATTTATAAAAATGATGCCATTCTCTATGTTCCTCTTGATCGTTTTGAGCTTCTTAGAAAATATGAAAAAGGAGGTAATGACACTTCTCGTGTAACTTTAGATAAACTGGGGAGTGGCTCCTGGAAAGTCAGAAAGAAAAAAGTTGAAGAAAATATCAGGATTCTTGCTCACGGACTTTTACAACTTGAGGCAAAGAGAAAATCAACAATAGCTCCTACTTACGATCTCCCAGGAGACATCTATCAAGAATTTGCCTCTGACTTTCCTTACGAGGAAACAAAAGATCAACTAAAAGCCATAGAGGATGTAGAGGGAGACTTACAATCTTCTTTTTACATGGATAGACTTCTTGTGGGAGATGTCGGTTTTGGCAAAACAGAAGTAGCTATGAGAGCTGCTATGTACACAGTGCTTGAGGGTTATCAGGTACTTTTTTTTGTTCCAACAACTATTTTGTGCAAACAACACTACTTGCGTTTTATTTCTCGTTTCAACAAGTATGGTGTCCGTCTAGGGATTCTCAGTCGTCATGAAAAAAAAGAATCTAAACAAACTTTAGATGCGTTTTTAGCAGGAAAAATAGATATCTTGATCGGAACTCACGCGCTGTTATCTCTTAAACTAGAGTCTTCTCGAGTAGGACTTGTTATTCTGGATGAAGAACATAAGCTTGGGGTTGAGCATAAAAAAATTTTAAGAGAAAAAGCTGGGCATGTAAACATACTCACAATGACAGCAACTCCATTACCCCGAACTTTGAATATGGCTGTTCTTGGCTTACGAGATCTTTCTTTAATCCAAGAGCCTCCTTCTGGAAGACTTTCTGTGAAAACATTTTTTGCAGAAAAAAACGCTCTTGTGATCAATAACGCTATTAATTTCGAACTGAAACGTTCTGGGCAAGTTATTTATTTGCATAATACAATTGAACATTTGCCCTTCATTAAAAAAGAATTAGAAGAACGTTTCCCTGAGCTTAAGGTGACTTTGATTCACGGTAAGCTTAAACCACAAGAAGTGTCTTCTCATATGAAAAATTTTCTAGAGAGAACTTCGCAGTTACTCTTAGCCACAACCATTGTCGAATCTGGCATAGACATCCCAAGTGTGAACACTTTGATTGTAAGTGACTCTGAACGTTACGGCCTGTCTCAACTGCATCAAATTCGAGGCCGCGTAGGACGTTCAACAACGCAATCCTATGCCTATTTCTTTTATGAAAGCAGGGCTTCTTTGACAGAAGCTGCACAAGGGCGAATGGAAGCTCTTTTGTCTCACGAAAGCTTAGGTGCTGGTTTTCACTTAGCATCTCAAGACATGATGCTAAGAGGTGTTGGAAATCTTCTTGGTTCTGAGCAGTCAGGGGATGTTATCTCTGTTGGAGTTGACCTCTATCTAGACATGTTAGAGGAGGTTATTTGTGAATTAAAAGAAGGACAAAAACCGCCTCTAAAAAGTATTCCTGTTGAAATTAAGTTGAAACAAAAGATTGGGATTCCAAAATCTTATGTACCCTTTGAATCTGAAAGACTTAATTTTTATAGAGAAATTCTGCAAGCCACAACAGAAGAAGAGGTGAAAGAAGTTTTTGTTACCTTGAAAGACTTATATGGGGCTTTTCCAAAAGAAGTGGACTCGTTTTATGACTTAAGCCTTATACGCGTGTTCCTCGCGTCTTTTGATGCATTTAGTTTTAAAGAGCTCAAAGAGAATCGCTTATATGAACTTATAACTCTTGGCTTCTCAGAAGAAGCTTCAAATTTTCTTCTACAGCAAGAAAAAGTTCAATTTGAGCGAGGAGATATCAGAGTTCTTTTTCTTTTACCTGATTTCCAAAAACCGTTTGAATTTTTCCTCGAGCTTTTTAGAAAACTTTCTGCTTTTGCAAAGCCAAAGGATTCTATAGACTCTTGAGTAATTTCTTCTTTAAGGGAGTGTGACTTTTATGAAAATATATCTTGTTTCTTTTTACTTATTTTTTTCTTCTCATTTTTCAATAGCGCGCCCTCCTGTTCAACAAGAGGACCCTACCACAAATACTGGAGAAAAAGTTCCTACTAGTTCTCAAAAATCAGAGACAAAACAAAAAGGAGAGCTCGTAGATGGAATTATACGAAGAGTAGGGAAGTCTCGTCTTATTCTACAAAGCGATGTAACAGTAATAGTAAAAGAATTGAAATGGAGAAAATTTCCAGAGGAACTTCTTTACCCAGCTTTACCAAGCGATGCTTTAGAGAATCAAGCTCTCGAGTATTTAACGAATGAACACTTAATCACTATGGCTTGCGAAGAAAATCAGTTGGTAGTAGACAATGAGCAAATAGAGTCTCAATTAAAAAGTGTGATTAAAAGCAACCCAAACCTTAAGACAGAAGCGGACCTTGCTGAAGCTCTCAAAGCAGAGGGTAAAACTTTAGAGGATTTTCGTACGGAAATTGCTTCTCAGATGAATATGAGAAACTTTAGCCAACGTTTTGTGATTCCTTATATCAAAGTAACAGAAGCTGATTTGAAACCCTACTATTTTTTAAAAACAGGAGAAAAAGCTGAATCGATTTCAGTCAAAGTAGAACAAGTCATTTTTTCTTGTAACCCTTCTCCTGAAGGAATTTGTGCTGAGGTAAATCAAGCTTATGAGCAACTCCTTCGTGGAAGCAGTCTAAAAGAAATTGCTGAGAACTTTCCTCAAGCTTCCTCAGTGGAACGAGAAGAGTATGATTTAAATTCTTTAGCCTCTGAAACTATGAGAGAAGCTTTAGAGAATCTTGAAGTTGATAAGTACACAAAACCTGTTCCTGTGGATAATAAAAATTTTTATATATTTAAACTCATTTCAAAAAATGTGACCCGATCTCTTGGCTTTGATCCAGAAAGTCTCAAGATAGAATACACGAAATATCTCTCTTCTGGTGAGACAAAGTCACAATTAAAAAAATTTAGAATTACTCATAACTTACCGATTAGACAAGATTAAAGAAATTACTATTACATCAATTCCCTAATACGGAGGTCTTCGTTGTTTAACAAAAAAACGTATAACTATTTTTTAAATTTACTTCTTTTTACTCCCATTTTTTTTTCTTTTTTAAATCTATTTTTTTAGCATTGACTCCGTCACTCGATCCTGATCTTCATAATGAACTCTTGAGATTTATCCTTTGTACAAAAGAGCCAACCAGCGGTGATTATTGGGTCACACTATATTACCAAGGTAAGTTATTAAGCCTCTTGAATTTTCTAGAAGTAAACACAATTGTTGCGATTTCCAGATTGACATCTATAGCAATTTTTTTAGTAGCTTCTACTTTTATCATCAAAACCGTTTCTAAAAAAAACACTCTTATCTATTTCTCTATTCTGTCCTTGTTTTTTTTGGGGATGAGATCGAACGTTTTTTTGGATTACGTTCTCACCCATTCTTTGTGGTATTATTCTTTGAATTATTTATTCTTGGCTGTACTCTTCTATCAAATACCAAAGTTAGCAGAGCAATCTAAATATTATTTAGTTTTTTTCTGTTTTATCTACATTCTTTCTCTTTTAAATAAAGTCTCCATTTTTCTTCCTCTCTTTTTGTACACTCTTTTCTTTTATCTTGGTGACAAAAAATCTCTTGTTAAAATACTTTTAATACAAATAGCCATATTTTTTGTTGTTTTTTATTTTATCATTCGACAGTATGCAGGAACGATATTCAACAGACCTGCTTTGGATCAGTATGTTTTTCCCCGTTCTTCATTCTTTCGTGGTTCTTACAATTTTCAAGATATCTCGAATTTTTTTTTAACAGGCACAAACTCTTTTTTTTATGAGATTCATGTCAATGTTTTGATTCTTGTATTTCTTTCTTTTATTGTTTTTTTCTTTAGAAGCAGTTTGAAGCAAAAAAGTGTTGTTTTGACTTTCTTTTCTTTGTTAATATGTTACCTTTCTTTATCTGTTCTTGGCAAATTTTTATTCGGATCAGTTAGATATAATTTTGATGCTGTTTGTTTGATTCTTTTAATAATTCTTTTTTCTACAAAGGCGCTGTTAAGTTTCAACTATACGAAGATTTTAATGCCTTTTTTAATTGTTGCTTATGTTTTTTTTAATCTTGATTTTTCAATTAAAAAAGATTTCCAAACTTATCGCGATAAAATACTTAGCTTTTCTGAATTCTATAATTATTTAGTTGATGTTTCTCAGTACAAAGATATAGCTGACAACGATTCTATTTATATGCTTAGAACCTATTTTCCAAACAAAGAATTTATCAATATTGGTTATCATCATAGAGGAAACAAATATAAAAAGCTTAGTGCTAGTGAGAAAGATAATAAAATTTTTGAAAATGAGTTTCTTGTATTTCACTCTTTACGATGCAAGTGGGACTTTACAAAATCGGGTGTGGACCTCTGTTCTAAAGAAAACTACCTAGATTATGACATTCTTGCGACTAAATATTCTATCGTAAAGTCTATCTGCTATGAAGTTAGATGCGTAACACTTTTAAAACAGATCTAGTATAGATTCGAATTAAAAGTTAAACTTCAATTCTTTTTTTACTGCCTATTTTTAATCCTTAATTCCCATTACCCATAGATTAATAATTCAGGCTCATCAAAATCTATCTTAAGGTTTGCAAATACTCAGATGAATTAAAGTATCGTTGATAACCATTCATAATGTTCTTTAGAAATAGCTTCTTTTGGAGTCATAAGTCCAGCTTTTAGCCCTTGATCTCGAGCGTTATCTCCCTCAATCCAAAAGTGATCAGGATCCTTATGTTTCCCGAGAAGAAGAGTCGCAATGTCAAAAGCTTTTGCATTATTATTTCGCATCACTTCGAGAACAGCATCTAAAGTAACATGGGGAGCTTCCTCGTTCCAACAATCGTAATCGGTAATAAAACAACAGGGCATGTAATTGAGTCCAGCTTCTCTTGCAAGAGCGAATTCAGGAAAATTTGTCATCCCAATAATGTCAGCTCCAAGAGCTCTATACATATGAGATTCTGCTTGAGTTGAAAAATAAGGCCCATCGATTGTCACGTAGGTTCTTCCATGGAAAGCTTTCCAAGGTTTTTCATTTCCAAGATACTCAACAAGTTTTTTTGCTGTTTTTTTACAAACAGGATGCGCAAGTGAAACATGTCCAACCACACCATCTCCACAAAAAGTGTGTGCTCGGTTTGCTTTTGTTTTGTCAATGTATTGAGTAGGGATAACTAAATCTCCTGGAGCAAGCTCCTCACGAAGACTTCCAACAGCTGAAAAAGCTAAAATAGCCTTGGCACCATGTTTTTTGAGTGCGAATATATTAGCTCTATAGTTGACTTCACTTGGAAGTTTTTCGTGATGCTTTCCGTGTCTTGATAGAAAAAGAATTTCTTGTCCACAAAGTCTTACTTTTTTTAAACCACTAGAAGCTTCACCAAAAGGAGTTACAGTTGAGAGTTCTTCTAACACTTCAAAACCATCAAATTTTTCAAAACCTGATCCACCAATAATAGCCCACATAATTTAGCTCCTATTTGTGCTTTAGGCCGGTTAAAATATTATTTTGAATGTCTTCTTTTGTATAAGCTCCTGTATCAAGTATCCATCTGTCAACAAGCTCAGCTGGCGTAACATCAAATGAAGGGTTGTAAACACAACTGTTCACAGGAGACCATATTGTTTCCCCTTTGTGTGTTGTCACTCCTCTCACTTCATTTGGTTGTCTTTCTTCAATTGGAATGCTGGCTCCTGATTTACAATCAAAATCAACTGTTGTATAGGGAGCTGCTACATAAAAAGGAATTTTATGATAATGACACAAGACAGCAACATTGTAGGTTCCAATTTTGTTAGCAAAATCTCCGTTTAAAGCAATGCGATCAGAACCAGTGATAGCCTTGGAAATTTTACCTTGTGCCATTAAAGAGGCAGCCATATTGTCACAGATGAGAGTATAAGGGATGCCAAGCTTTTCAAGCTCGTAGGTTGTAAGTCTTCCACCTTGAAGAAGTGGTCTTGTCTCATCGACATACACATGAATTTTTTTCCCTTGCTTATAAGCTTTTGCGATGACTCCAAGAGCCGTTCCAGAGCCAACTGTAGCAAGTCCTCCTGTATTACAATGAGTGAGAACTGAATCTCCATCTTCGATAAACTGAGCTCCATGATGAGAAATTGCATCACAAAGAGCGACATCTTCCTCGAAAAGTCGGAAAGCTTTTTCTATAAGAGCTTCAGGTTGGAATGTTTCATAGTCAAGAAGTTGATCAATACAAACCATGAGGTTCACAGCTGTTGGTCTTGAATTTCTTAGAGCAAAGGCTTGTTCTTTAAATTCATTTTCCAAAGCTCCTTGACTTAGAAATTGAGCAAGGGAAAGACTTGCACTAACTCCAATGAGTGGGGCGCCTCTAACTTTAAGTTCTTTTATGCAATGAATCATATCTTTAGGATGAAAAATTTCAACCCACTCTTCTTTGTGAGGAAGAAATTTTTGATTCAAAATCTGAAGTTTGTTGTCCTGATAACGTAAAGATAAAGATTCAAAGCTTTTCAAAAGATTTTCTCTCCCAAGTTTTTTCTCATTTTATATAAAGTTTCGAGTTGATTGGGTTCAAGTTCTGAAAGGGAACCTAATTGAACAGCATAAGATAAAATACAAGCAGCATGTTCAATACGTTCCATTCCTCGGTGGGCTTCTTCCACTGACTCTCCCCAAGTTAAGGCTCCATGTCGAGCTAAAATCAGAGCTCGCCTTTCAGGAAGAAAAGGTTCTAGGTTTGATCCCATTTCTTCAGAACCAGGGATAGCAAAGGGAACTATTGGAATTGCTCCACAGGCTAAAATAACTTCTGAAAGTGATCGAATCGGAAGTTCTGTGAGTTCTGGTCTTGCTACAGACCAGGCAACAGCCATAGGAGGATGTGCATGGAAGACAGATTTTGCTTTTGGACAAGTTTGATAAACTTTCAAATGCATTTTTAGTTCACTCGAAGGTTTCCCTCTGAGGATTTCTCCCTTAAGGGTAACAAGGACCATTTCATCAGGCTTTACAAAGGCTTTAGAACAACCAGAGGGAGTAATAAGAATTTCATTTTCAGAAACCCTAGCACTCATATTGCCATCAGCAGCTGCTAAAAAATTTTTTTGGTGAAGAATCTTTGCATAGAAAAGAATTTTTTCACTCATTTCATCATATTTCATAGAAGTGAAGACTTTCTTTGGGAGGCACGTTTCTGAACTTAAAGTGTTTTCAAAAACTGGAGTTGGCATACTTTTTTGAAGATGGATGAGATCCTCATTAGTTTACTGAAATTTCTGAAGCTAATTTATAACGAATGATATCACCGGAAACAGTCCCAACTGCAGTATTTGGCCAAAATGGTAAAAGAGATAGAACTGGTGTAAGATTAAGTAAACCTGCTTGAACATGAACTGTCAAATTCTTAACAGCATCTCCTCCAGCTTGCTTAACTTGAGTGTTAATTCGTTCTCCTAGCTCAATGTGATTTTCTAAACTAGCAAAGCCCCAAAAAAAAGCCCAAGCTGTGTAACTTGTACTAAACTTACCAACAACCTCATAATCACTCTCTTTTGCAAGAGTTCCCGTTTCATTTAAGAAAGTACCTTTTGAAATAGAAACTGGATAAACAGCTTCTTCAAAATACAACTCCCCTCTTGCTCCGCCTCCAACGCAACTTGAAAAGAAGAAAGGAAACAAAAGGAGTAATAAAAACTTTTTCATGCTTATTTAACCTCTCCTGGTTTTACCATTGAAGCAGAATCCACTTCCATCATAATGGAAGAACTATCACTATGAGATAAAAACCAATAATCATGGGCTTCAACTGTAATTTTATTGACTTTCAAATAAGGTTTTTCAATCCCACGAACAGCTCTTTTAGTCTCAGTAGTCATATTTTGACCTTGTGAAATAAAATATTCATCACTTTTTCTATAATTACCAATGCTTGTCGAACTCACAAGATTCTCATCGCCTCCTTTATCCCCTGGGTACCGAAGCTTAGAAACAATAATTGGATGCCTAAAATCTGAAATATCCATCGTTCTCGATGTTGCACAAGAGGCTAACACAATAAGCGCAAAAAGACTTATTGGAATCTTAATCAACCGCATTCTAACTCCTTTATGTTTAATTAATGAAAGTGAACTTTTGAAAGTTTGTAATCTTTTGCAATTTTAATTTTTTCTTCATCTTCTAAAATGAAGAAACCATTTTCATAAGAAACTCTAGGCCACTGACTCTTCATCAACTTATCGAGTTCATTTTTTGTTTCAATACCATTCTCTATAGTGACCGTATTATCTGATTTAAAAACAACTCGTCCGAAGAAGAATGTTTTATTTTCTTTTTCAACAACAAACCATGGAGCTTCATCTTCTACTTCAAGAACCACAGAGTAAGAAGAAAAATTATTTTTGTAATCAATGTTTACAACATCATATTGAACAATTGCATAAACCCCAGGCGGAAAAAACAAATAGGAATAGCTAACCCTGGTATCAAGACCATCAGCATTGCTATCAAAATTTTTTGTTATCAGAGTTTCACCTGTCTCTAAATTATAAATCGTAGCTTTACCGACTTCCTCCCTGTATGAGCCTCCTTGAAAAGCAAAACTTATAAGAGATTTTGAAGAATTCTCATCGCTTCTATATCCAGAAAAGAATTCTTTTGAAACCGAAGGTTCCCTGTCATAAAGGGTTGTACATGAAAAGCCAAAAACCAAGAACAATAGAGAAAATAGGAAAAGCTTAAAAACTTTAAATTTCATATAACGATTATTCTCATTGTAAAAGAGATAAACAATCTTAAATCAGCCAAAATA
Source organism: Zetaproteobacteria bacterium (assembly GCA_947445855.1). GTDB lineage: Bacteria > Bdellovibrionota_B > Oligoflexia > Oligoflexales > Bog-1112 > CANFEH01. The sequence continues at coordinate 6,280 of CANFEH010000013.1, read as the reverse complement.
GTTTCAGCTGTTTGACAACTATAGAACAACAAAAGCGAGAATCTAATTGATTTAATTGAAAAAAGCAAGATCTCAGCCCAAGAGTTCTCATAGTCTTTTCAATCTTTTTCTTTGAAACTCTAAATCCATCCTACATTCTTGAGTTTCTAAGCGTCCATATCCTTTTGACGGCCCTGTTCTAGAGTGCAGACGGGCTTGATTCCTCCTTGAAAGTAAGAGGTTACACCCTAAGCATGCTCAAACAGCTCTTTCTCATCATTTTTTGATACATTAAAAATTTCTTTTCTAAAACTGCGTTTCTTTAATCGACAAAATGCGATTTTTATGCTACAAATCATCTTTTAAACTTAATAAAATCTATTCAATCTAATAAGACAAATTATATATGATTCAGGTAATTATAAAACAAAGTAAAGCTAAGCTTATACAAAACAGACATCCTTGGATTTTTTCTGGAGCTATTCACAAGATCCCCCCAGTTGAAGCGGGATCTATCGCTCGTGTAGAAATCCAAAGTGGAGATTTTGTTGGTTTTGCTTTTGTAAACCCAAAAAGCGATATTGTTCTTAGAATGCTAAGTTATCATCCTGAATTTAAAGTAAAAGGCTTCGTCAAAAATCGCCTGCTTGCAGCTGCAAAAGAAAAAGCACTTCTTGTGCCTAAAGCAACGAGCAATGCTTTCAGGCTTGTTAACGCTGAAGCAGATGGGCTTCCTGGACTTATTATCGATATCTATAATGACACTGCTGTGTTGCAAATTAGCACCGTTGGTATCAATCTTCACCTAGAAGAAATCATCAAAACACTAGATGAGGATTTAAAGCTAAATCAGATTTATGAAAAATCAACAGCACCTTCCAGGGTCAAAGAAGGTTTACCAAAACAAAGTCTATGCTGGCACAAGGGAGAGAACCCTCAAGTTTCTATCCTGGAACACGGTATCCAGTACACAGTGAATGTCGTTGAAGGACAGAAAACAGGTTTTTTTCTTGATCAAAGAGAAATGCGCTTTCTTGTTCAAAGCCTTGCTAGCGAACAAAGTGTTCTAAACTGTTTTGCTTACACAGGTGGTTTTTCCCTCAACGCATCGACTGGAGGTGCAAAAAAAATTGTGAGTGTGGATAGTTCTGCTCCTGCTTGCAAAGCAATCAAAGAACACTTTGATTTGAACAACCTAAACACAACTAACCACGAAATAAGATGTGAAGATGTTCTAGAGTTTCTAAAAAATTCAAACGAATTATTTTCGCTCATTATTTTAGACCCGCCTCCTTATGTTAAACGATCTAAAGATCTCTCTAAAGGAGCTCGTCTCTACTCAGAAATCAATAAACTTGCTTTAAAAAAATTAGCTCCAGGTGGGATACTAGTTTCTTTTTCTTGTTCACCATTCATGCCTGAAAGTGAATTGCAAAAAGCTATTTTCCATGCAGCACAAGAGAGTAAGCGTCACCTGCGCATTATTCACAAACATCTTTACGCAAAAGATCATGGTGTAAGTATATTCCACCCAGAAGGATCTTATATAAAAGGATTTGTCCTAAAAGAAGGGTGTCTTCAGTATGTCTAAAAAATCACAAAATGAAATTTTAATTTATGGGCTTCACACCATAAAAATGCTTGTAAAAATAAGACAAAAAGATTTGATTAGACTCTACTGCACACAAGAAAGAATTAAAGACTTTGGTGATATCTTGTCTTGGTGTGCTAAAAATGGAAAAGCTTACCATGTTGTAACAACTAGTGAGTTAGACAAGATTACACACGCCACTCACCACCAAGGGGTTGCAGCTCTTGTAAAACAAAAAACTCTTGTTTCATTAGAAAATCTTACCAAGCAACTAGCAGCTCTCAAACAAAATCAGGAACGACCTCTTATTTATTTAGATGGAGTTGCTAATTCTCACAACCTTGGTGCCATCACAAGAAGTATGGCTCACTTTGGAGCACAGTTTATCATTGGACTAGAAGGTGAGCTTCCAAAACCCTCTGCCTCTTGGATTCGACTAAGCTCAGGAGGATACGAGTTCATAGAATTGATCTATGTTGATAAAAAAACAAAACTTTTTCACTCTCTCAAAAAATTAGGTTACAAACTTGTTGGCTTATCTGGAAGCAGCTCCCAATCTCTTTTTCAAGGTGACTTTCCAGCAAAAACTGTCTTCATTTTAGGAAACGAAATAACAGGCCTTAGCCAAGAAGTTACTCAAGAAGCAGATGCTTTGCTAAAAATCCCAGGAAGCGGATCCATTGAAAGTTTAAATGTGAGCGTTGCAGCAGGAGTCTGTTTAGGGGAATGGTGGCGTCGCTATGGCTCAAATTAAAAAAATCCCTGGTTTTGCAGTTCTTGCTCCAAATGAGCGTATGCCTCAGCTAAAGAGTGAGTTGCAATACAGAGGACTGTCTAAGAATATAGATCTCTATGACGATCTTATTTGGTGCAAAGAAAAGCTTCCAAGCTACGACTTATATTGGCAACAAAATATGTGGATTGATCTTCATCTTGTTCACTTCACTTCAATTAAAGACTGTGCTGATGCTTTGCGTTCTTTTCAGAGAAACTGGTGGCCTTACCTTTTTTGTGAACTAAGCAGAGGAAAGTATATTCAAGAAGCCTTACCACATGTGAGTGGGCGTCCTCTTATTTGTGGAGCTTCTCTCAATCAAACAAACCTAGGTTCATTTACTCTTCTTGATAAGAATACAGCTCTTTTTTCACCACTTTGCACAAGCCAAAGACCAAATGGAACATGGGAATTTAACGAAGATAAAATTAATCCTCCCAGTAGAGCGTATCTAAAACTTTGGGAAGTGTTCTCTAGATTTTCTACGAAACCACAAAAAGGTGACTATTGCCTAGAACTTGGAGCCTCACCTGGAGGGTGGACTTGGGTGTTACGAGAGCTTGGTGCAACGGTCTTTGCTTTTGACCGTAGTCCTCTCATAGAAAAACTTATGCGTGACCCACTTGTTCATTTTGAAAAAAAAGATGCCTTTTCTGTTACGCCATCAGACTACCCAAAAGCTCAGTGGCTATTTTCTGATGTCATTTGTTACCCAGAAAAACTCTACGAATATATTGATAAACATATTTTCCAAAATAAAAATTCTTCTATAAAACATGCTGTGTGCACCATCAAACTCCAGGGTGAAACAGACTACACACTAGTAGACAGGTTTAGAGCTCTTCCTAATAGTAAAGTCATTCACTTAACAAATAATAAACATGAGCTAACCTGGATTTTTGGATTATAGTCACTCCCCTTCTCTTACTGGCGAAGAACTACAGCATCTCCTAGCTTCTTGCTTGCGAAGTTCTTCTAGCTTTCGACCTAAGAAACTTGTTGCTACAGCTTCTTCTTTATCTCCTGTTCCTAAAATACTTATTAACTCTGATACACCTGCTAATGATAGTCGAAGATTTTCAATCTTTTTAAAAGTTTCAACTCCTAAGTTTTCCACTAAGTACTTTTTAGCTTCTTTTTTCATTTTTTGGAAAACACATACATGGGGAGTTATCTTAATAAAGCCTACAAGACTTGCTACACCCAAAGCAAAACTGCTACTCGCTGCTGCTACAAACCCAGTTCGCCCATCTGAAAAAGGATTATAATCAATAATAATAGAATAAAGAAAATAAAGACCCAATGAACATAGAGATGAAGTCAAAACCGCAAGACCAGCCATCCCAAGACTATTCTTAAGAATTAGGTCTTTATATTCTAAAAAGTAGTAACTAACCTGATTATTATCCCCTCTTCGAATGGCTTCATTGAAGCTTCTTGCAACATGGTATTGATAAACAGTAGCGACCTCAGAACACCTTTTAATACAGGATATCCTAGGCTCTGTTGAATCAGAAAGTTCTTCAACAGATGACCGAGAATCTTCTGCAGCAGAAAAAGAAAACTGAGAATTCATGAAAAAAATCAGGAGACATTGAAAAAAAATTATTGCTCTAATACAACGCATAAAAAAACTCTTTTATAATGTTAAAAAAACATTATAATAACTCCCCTTCTAAGAGAGCTCTATCACCCTGAGCTCTAGCACAACATCGTCTTCTTGCTGCTTCTTGCTTCTCATGCTCTGCTAGTTTTTTCTCTAAGAAACTTCTTTTTTTAGCTCCTTCTTCTTCATCGTCTTTTAGGAAAATATTTATTAGCTCTGATATACCAACTGATGTAAGACTAAGATTTTTAATCTTTTTAAAAATTTCAGCTCCTAAATTCTCCACTAAGTACGCTTTAGCTTGCTCTTTTGTTTTTCGAGAAAGATTTAAAGGACGAGCTGTCGAACCTATACTGACAAGTCCTATTGGACCCAAAAACATAAGAAACGAAATCATTCCAGCATTATTAGCCTCTGACAGACCGTCTAAAGATGCAGAATAAAGATAATAAAGACCAGCAGAGTACATAGCTGTAGTGAACAACACATTATAGGTCATCCAGACACTATGCTTAATAACTTGTTTCCTACTTTCTAAAAAGTAGTAACCAACCTTATGAAGATTATTTTCTGCGATTGCTTCTCTAAGCGCTCTCTCCACTCGAGATTCTTCAGCAGTAGCACCAATGATGCACTTTGCAGAACAACAAATCTTATTATCAGTTTTAGCAGGATCTTTTGCAGCAGAAAAAGAAAACTGAGAATTCATAAAAAAAAGAAGGACACACTTGAAAAACATTATTGTTCTAATCGGAAGCATAAAAAAAAACTCCTTCATAATGTTAAAAAACAATAAATTTTTGGCTATAACTACTCCCCTTCTCTAGCTGACAAAGAACCATGCAAAGCTCTACAGCAGCATCGTCTCCTTTCATATTCCTGTTGTCGATGTATGCTTCTCTTTACATTTAAAAAATCTATACCACTACTCGCTACTTCTTCATCTCTTTCTACTGATAGAGGATCTATTAGGCTTGAGATACCATCTGAGTTAAATTTAAGATTTTTAATCTTTTCAAAAATTTCAGCTCCTAATTTTTCCACTAAAAACTTTTTAGCCTCCTCTTTTGTTTTTAGAGAAAGCTTAAAAGCAGGCGCTGTTGAAACTATATTTAAAAGTTCTAATGGGCCTAAAAAGATAAAATTTACAATCATTCCAGTAATATTACTCGTTGAAAAACCGTTTACAGAGGAAGAATAGACAAAATAAAAACCAGCTGAGTATAGACCTAGAGCTAAGGTTATATGCATGCTCATGAGGGCAGCATGTTTAATAAATTGTTCCCTACTTTCTAAAAATTAGTAAGCAACCTTATGAAGATTATTTTCTCTGATTGCTTCGCTAAGCCCTCTCTCCACTCGAGCTTCATCACGATCATTACCCAAAAGAGACCTTACGCGACAGCAAGGCTCATTTTCAAGAGGAGCTTCTTCAGCAGAAAAAGAAAACTGAGAATTCATGAAAAAAATCAGGAGACATTGAAAAAAAATTATTGCTCTCATACGACACATAAAACAAAACTCCTTCATCATGTTGAAAAAACATAACTGAACAAACTTGGATAACCCAAAAAAAGTACTCTGTATAGAAATTATTTATAGGCTATTTGAGAAAGGTTTTTAAAAAAAATTATATTCTAATCTCTTCTTAAATCTAAAGAAGATCGCTTCGAAGAAAAACTTCTCTTCTTTTTCCCTTTTCAGCTTCTATGTGATAGTTTCTATTTATTTAAAAGAATCTTTTCTTGAGGGGAAGTTTTATGAAACAAGAAGTCAATCCCATTCTTGATAATTTTTTGTTTACCACAAGACTGAAAGACCTGCTTGCATGGTCAAGAGCTAATTCAATGTGGCCTTATATTTTTGGAACAGCTTGTTGTGGTATTGAGTACATGTCAGTTCTTGGCCCAAAACATGACATTTCTAGGTTTGGAGCTGAAGTTGTTCGCTTCTCTCCTCGCCAGTCAGATCTTCTTATCATAGCAGGGACTATCACAGAAAAAATGGCTCCTGTTGTTAAAAAAGTTTACGAGCAAATGACAGAACCTAAGTGGGTGATAGCTATGGGAGCTTGTGCTGCCAGTGGGGGTTTTTACAGGGCTTATCACGTTGTTCAAGGAGTTGACAACATCATCCCTGTTGATGAATATATACCAGGATGCCCTCCTGTGCCAGAAGCTTGCATTGCAGCACTCTTGAGACTTCAGGATAAAATAACACAAGAACCAAAAAAACACAGAGAAGCCCTAGCAAACTCAAAATGAACTAAAGACTTCAACTTCTTTATTTTTTAAAGAAAAAACAAAATATTGCCACTGAACGTTTTTTA
>CANFEH010000012.1 GCA_947445855.1 Zetaproteobacteria bacterium | reverse complement strand
TTTAAAATTTTTTTGTAGGAAAGTTCTTTTAAAGAGCCTTCTTGTTGAAGAGAGTAATCTTTTGGGGTTCCTTTAAAAGATCCACTAAAATAATGTTCGCTGTGCAGACTAGCTTTTGAAAGAAAAGGGTCTAAAAATGCGATATAAGGTGTAAAAGATTTCAGAGACGATATTTTTCTTTTGTTTAGAGTATAAGAAAAGTTGAAAAAATTTTCAGAATAAATTTGGAAAATTTTAAAAGTTTCATTTTTGAAAGAACTACCTTTAGTCACATCTATCGATCCATCGCAGGAAATTTGATAAATATTAGAGAAAGCAAGACATTTTTTAAATTCTATTTTTTTTTGATTTCTTGTTATTTCTGTCTTGAATGTGTCAAAAACTTTTTCATTTCCCCAGTTGACTTGTTTTAACTGAGCTTTGAATGTACCATTTGCTGCGAGAGGGTGTTCAATATCACCAGTGATATCTGCTTCTAATTCTTTCATGGAAAAATGAAGAGGCCAATCTGGAAAAAAATGCTTTCTTATAGCAGTTATGGAATTTTTTTTTAGATTATTTGATTTTGCTTTAATTGCAAAGATTTTATTTGCGAAATCAATTGTTCCTTCGGCTAGGAGATCCCCTGATTTTGCATAAGCAGTTACATTATTTAAATGTAATTTATCATCCAGAAAACTAAGTGAGCCGTAAGACGTTTTGAGAGGTATTTTTTTAATTCTGACTTTTTCTCCTGAAAATTCAATACGAGAAGTGGTTTTTTTATTAAGGCTATAAACGTTTGTATATAAAGATCCATAACCACCGAGCTCTATAGGAAGAAATGTTGATGCTAATGCATAGGGAACTTTTTTGCTTGTAAAGTGAAGGTCTGTTTCAGCTTTAAAGTAAATATCCCCTTGCACAGTGAGATCACCTTTTTCGAGCGATTTTTGAGATAAGTATTTGTCCCCTTTTAGGGAGCAAAACCCTTTTGTTTTATTGCCAAAGTCTAGATGGTCCTTGTCAATGTGGATATCAACATTAAAATCACAAGAAGCGTAGCCTGTTTCAGTTTCGTTTGTCTTGATATTGAGAAGATGAAAACGAGTTGCTTGTGCTTGACCAAATATTTCTATGTTGAGAGGTTTCCCTTTTCCTTTTAACTGAAGAGATTTCGCTTCTAAATTTAAATCAATAGAATCATTATCTACATTGAAAATAGAAAAAATATTCTGGAGACTTGTTTGGATAAGGGTGAGGTTGAAGTCAAAAGGAATTTCTTTTGTAAAGTAAAGATACCCATTTCCTGTGGCGAAATTTTTTTCTTCATGAATAGCTTTTATATTATCAAAATAGATAGAGTCTTTTGTGATTTCGTAGCTTATGATAGAGTCAAGGAGATTAAAATTTAAAATTTTTGCTTGCTGAGACTTAATTGTTCCTTTGGACTTTGTATGAATAAATTTTTGATCTACTAGGTGATAACGTGCTTCAGATCTATTAGTTAATTGTAGAATCCCTTTTGTTTTTTTTAGATCAAGCTTTTGTTTTAGAGTCTCTAGATCTAAGTTGATAAGGAACCGACTTTTACTAGTGAACTCTTCTATTTTTTTATTTTTTTTATTGCGTATAAAAACAGTTTCAAGTTTTCCACCAAGAGAAGATTTCCCGACTTGGAGTAATATTTTCTTTAAAGAGAATATATTTTTTGTCAGTTTAACATCTGATACAAAGTGAGAGCTTCTGAAGAGTTCTTTCTTGTTGGACTCGATGTAGAAGTTTTCTAGAGAAATTATCCCTTGAATAGATCTGTTGTGCAGAGAGCTAAGTGATAAGTTGAGTGACTTTCCTTTATACTTATTTTCTTTATCACCTTGTTTTTCTTTGATAAGAAGTTCTAAATTTTTTAAGGAAAGATCATTAATAAAGTTTTTTTCTATTAGGGTGTCTATTTCTTTTATAAAATCAAGATGGTTAGTGTTTGTTTCTTTTGTGCTAGTTAAATCTAGTTCTAAAGAGGGATTATTAATTGTTAAATCAGCAAGCCTCACTTCACCAAAAAGTATTCCTAAGAGCGACAGACGAGAAGAAATTTCAGGTACTTTTAAATTCAGATCAATAGTGTCATCTTTGTAGGTAAAGTGAATATTTTTTGACGAAAGAGTAAGAAGAAACAAGTTAGTTTTCAAACCCTCTAGATGGAGGTTGCCTTTTGATAATTTGCTGACTTTTTCTTCAATAACGGCGATAAGTTCTCTATTAAGAACTGTTTGGTTTATAAGATAGTTGCTAGAGCCTATTAAGAAGGCAAACCCAGCTATGAGAAAAAGGAAAATTTTTTTCAACATGTATATTTAGTCGCTTCATTAAAAGGCTTGTTTAGCCAATAGCTATTTATATTTCAAGCATAACATAGAGAGTTTTCTTGTCGTGCCTAGATCGAGCATTGAAGGGCGAAGAAAGCGATATACAAGCCCTACTGATAGAGCGCGACACTTTACATTTTAAGTAAGACAAAGTGCTGCTTATTCCCTTCGTTAATTATAGTTGTTTTTAATTTTTTTTCACTAAGTTTCAGGATTCTAATTGAGTTCTTTAAAAATTTATTTCTTTTTATCGATCCTATCGATATAATTCTAATTTTTAAGCATTTTTTTGTTTTTATTGCTTGGAGTGTCTATGCGTGTTTTATTAGTAGGAAATGGTAATCGTGAGCATGCACTAGCTTGGAAAATAGCTAATTCCTCTTTGTGTACTGAGCTTTTTACTTACTCCTCTTCTCCTTTCCTTCGAGAGATAGCCTTGAGAGTCTCTTTGTCTCAAAGCGCTTCCCATGAGGAGTTAGCCCGTTTTGTTCATAAAGAAAAAATATCTTTAGTGGTCTGTGGCCCTGAGAAGCCTTTAGCAGAAGGTCTTGTAGATTCTCTCAAGAGTTTTTCTCCCAATTGTCTTGTTGTCGGTCCTACAAAAAAAGCAGCTCAACTTGAAGCTTCAAAAGTTTTTGCAAAAAAAATGATGATGAAAGCAGGGATTCCAACTGCTTTCTATGAAGAGGTGACAAGTTATGAATCTGCTTTTTTGAAAGGTTTGTCTCTATTAAAAAAAAATGGTGGTGTGGTTTTAAAAGCAGATGGACTGGCTAGTGGCAAAGGGGTTTTTGTATGTCACTCTGAGGATGATTTGCGACTAGCACTCGAGCGGTTGAAAGAGATTTTTTTAGAGAGTAAACCAAGAATTCTTTTAGAAGAAGAGCTTCTTGGGCGAGAATTTTCTTATTTTTCCCTTGTTAATGAGCAGTTTCACACACCTCTTGGGTGTGCTGTCGACTTTAAACGTTTAGAGGAAGGGGATAGCGGGCCTAACACAGGAGGCATGGGGGCTTATACTCCTGTTCCTTGGCTTCCTAAGAATTGGGAAGGAGAAATAAAAGGAAAAATTGTAGACCCTCTTCTACTCCTCTTGAAAGAAGAAGGTGTGAGTTACCAAGGTATCCTTTATTGCGGGCTTATGCTTACAGCTTCTGGCATTAAAGTCATTGAGTTTAATGTTCGTTTCGGGGACCCAGAAGCTCAAGCTTTACTGGTGAATGATCCACGAGATTATTTAGAGTTGTTTTTGCAAAGTTTTGAACAAAAAACTGGTTACACTCCTTTTGTTGCAAGTTCTTCAAAAACAATAGCTGCTGTTCTTGCCTCTCAGGATTATCCTTATTGTACAATTGAGGCTCCTCAGTTTCAGTTTGCATTTAAGCCTTCTTTTTTTGAGAATAGTAAGAACCCTTATATTTTTGCTTCTTCATGTGAGAAAAAAGGGTCTCTTTTTTATCCTCAAAAAGGAAGAGTTCTGACAGCAGTAGCAAGAAGTGATGACTCTTTTGCAGAGGCAAAGGTAAAGCTTTCTGCTTGTGTTGAAAAAGTGCAAAAAATTTGGCCTAATTTTCGTTGGCGTAGTGATATTGCTTCAAGAGTAATAAAGGAAGAGTTATGATTCAAAAAAATTCAGAAAAAATTTCTTTTACAGCAAAATCTTTTTTAGAGGCTTTAGAGGCAGGACTTGTCTGTTTACACCCTTCTGAAACTCTTCCAGGTTTAAGTTTTCATCCAAACTCAGAGAAAGCTAAAAAAACTTTATATACTATAAAAACAAGAGATGCTCTAAAAACTGTGGTTAGTCTTGTAGCTTCTCTCGAGAGAGCAGAAAGTTTTTGGAAACCTTTACCACCTGTATGGCAATTTTGTCTTGAAAAACTCTGGCCTTCTTCTTTAACTGTTATTTGGGAAGCAAATTCTAAGGCTCCAGCTTCTCTTGTGAGTGAGAAAGGTTTGCTAGCTCTTCGTGCTCCTAAATTTTCAGTCTCTTCCCTTTGGATGCAAGAAATTTTGGAGAATTTTTCTCAGCCTCTACCTTCAACCAGTGTGAATAAAGCAGGAGAACCATCTTTATCTACATGGGAAGAAGCTTGTGATTTTTGCTCAAAGAGAGAGGAGGAGATTTTTATTCCAGTTCTATCAGGCGGAGTTTTTTTTCAAACAGAACCTTCTACAATTATTCTTTTAGAAGGTGATTCGTTTCAAGTTCTTCGCGAGGGAGCTTTTCCAGTAGAAAAAATTTTTGAGACAAAAGCTAAATGGCTAACAAACAATAGAAAGTGAGGTGTATTGTGATTCGTATTGTTCTAGGAAGTTCATCACCAAGAAGAGTAGATCTTCTTAGTCGACTGGGATATTCTGTTGAATATTTGGTACCAGATGTGGATGAAACCTTGAGTGAGCCTTATCCTCCTGATGTTTTTGTTATGAAGCTTGCACAAAAAAAAATGGAAGCGGTTTTTGAAAAAAATCCAGAGTTCAATTTTTTGGGAAAAATAGCTGTAACAGCTGATACTGTTGTAGCCTTTGAAGATGAAATTCTCGGAAAACCTGCAAATAAAGACGAAGCTCGCAGTACTTTGACGCGCTTGTCTGGAAAAAAACACACAGTTTTTACTTCTGTTTGTTTTGCTTACCTAGCAAAAAATGGTGATGGTCTTTGTGAAACTCTAATAAAAAAAACAGATGTTTTTTTTAAAGAATTAAGCTCAAAGGAAATAGAAGATTATATTTCTTTAGATGAGCCTTATGATAAAGCAGGTTCTTATGCTATTCAGGGTAGTGGTGCCTTTATGGTAAAAGAAATTCATGGATCTTACACTAATGTTATGGGCTTTCCTTTAGCTGAAGTAAAAGATAAACTAGAAGAGATTTATTACACCCATCTTAAAATATAAAGTTTTCTTATGTTACGTAATTTTTTTATAATTTTATTTTTTCTTTTCTCAAGCAGTCTTAAAGCAAAATTATCTTCTTCTGAAATAGCACAAGCTACAGCTCTTGTGAAAAAAACATTAGCTTCTCATAACAGGGGCCATGTTGTTTTTTTTAAAGAAGCGCCTATTTCTTTTTCAGAAGACTTTAGTAAGAAAGAAAGTCGCCATTATCTCTATTATTTTAGAGCCCTTGGTTTTTTCTTTGAGTCTCGTTTTTTTAAATCTAAGAATAAAATTAAAAAAGAGAGAGAAAGTCTTGAAAAAGCGAAAGCTGACTTGGAAAGAGCATATTTTTCTCCCTATGGGGGCTATAAGGGAAAAATTGAGTTCTGGCAAGATAACATACAACTCGCTTTGATTGATCTTGCAAAGAGAGAAGGCAACTCTAAAGAAGTGAGTCGCTTAACTCATGAGCGACCATCACTAAAAAAAGAAAAATCTGAGCAAATTTCTTCTCTTTCTGATAGTGATGCTCTCAGAAAAACAAAAGAAATTATTGCTGTGACCTCCAAATTTTTTCACGAAGGAAAAATGTCACAGGATTTTTCATCCCTTACTAGACTTTATCCTAAGATTAAAACGAAAGACAAAAGGACTAATTTGGAAGAAGCTTTTCTCAGTCAGATGGAGTCTTCTTTTCATCTTTTTAGTCCAGATGATTTTGATAAAATTGCAAGTAAATTGTGGCATAAAGATAGACATTCTTTTGCTCTTTTTATCCTTGAACATGGTCTTCAAGTTTATAAATATAATAGTATTTTTCCAAAATTGCTCTTTAAAAAAGCTAAAATTTATCAAGAAATGAAATCTTATAAAGAATCAGAAAAAATATTAAAAAAAATTGTAGAAGTAGCTTCTGGAACAAAAGACCATGAAAAAGCTCTTTATGAACTTGCTTTTAACCGGCATTTTTTTATGAAAAAAAATGCACAGAAAGAGTTTGAAGACTACTTAAAGCTCTATCCGAAGGGTGATTATGAAACTGTGTCTTTGTACTCTATCTTGCGTTATGAAATAAAATCTTCGCGAGGAGAATTGTCTAAAAAAGTAAAAGATAAGTTAGAAGCTTTTTTTAAAAAAAACCCTATGAGTTATTATAGTTTTCTTTTGGGAAGGGATTACAAAAAAATTTATAATTTGGTATTGAAAGAGTTTCTTTTGTCAAAAAACGATGCAGGAAAAAAAGATCTTTCTTCACTTGATCTTCCTCCTATTTTTCAAGGTTACAGAACTTGTTTTTTAGAGCTTAAAGAATTTGGTCTTAATGACGAGAGTATTTCTCTTCTACGAAAAATGCGTTCTGAAGAGCAGTCTTATGAATCGGAACTATTTCTCCTAAATGCATTTAGAGAAGCTCGTCTTTTAAATGAAGTGGTGACTCAGGCTATGCGCTTATTTGGTCGGTATCCCGAAGGCCAAAATGCGGAGACTTTAAAAGAAACTCTTCCCCTTTTCGCTAAAGATTTTTTGGATAAGACATTGAAATCTGAAAATAAAAAAAATTTGAATTCTTTTTTAGTCATGAGTCTTGTTCGTCAAGAAAGTGCTTTTAATGAAGATGTGGTTTCTCCTGCTGGGGCTATTGGTTTAATGCAGATGCTGCCAAGTACCGCAAAACAAATTGCAAAAAAGACAGGAAAGAAAAATTTTTCTCTGAGAAAAAAAGAAGACAATCTTTTTTTTGGCACAAATTATTTAAAATCTCTTTTGAATCAATTTAATAACAATCAAGTGTATGCACTAGGAGCCTACAATGCAGGTCCGCATTCTATGGCAACATGGCTTAAGTGGGGAAAAGAATTAGACCCGGAAGAGTTTATAGAGAGGATTCCTTATAAAGAAACATCTCTATACGTGAAGTTGATTATGAGAAATTTTATTGCGTATCAGCTTCTTTATGGAGAGCCTCAAATTGAGAAAGCTCAGTTTTTCTTTTAGGGGGTTCATTCGGCTTTATTTGTGAAATCAGTAAGCAACTTGACTGCTTCAGTAGCCTTTTTAAACCAGTTAGATTTCAAAGGAAGCTTTGCTAATGGTTGAATAGGCATATCTGCTCGCATACTTGCTTGGAAAAGATCTCCAATATCAATCTTATAGGTGTTATGATTTTCTGATAACAGGTTTAAAGCCTCCGATAAATCAGTCGATTGTTCTAAGCTTTCTTTCTTACTTAAAATAGTGCTTTCATTATATAGTTTTAATAATTCAGGGTCTATAGCATGAGTTTGCAGGGCATATAATTCTTTTTGAGTTAAATCTCCAGTCTTGAGCGTGAGATTTCCTTTCGTATCAGGTATAAATTCTATCGAATTTCCTTGATTTAAAGCAGACACATTTTCTTCTAATTTCTTTATAATACGGTCTGTTAGATTTTTTAACTTACTTACAAGGTTAAAGTCTTTTGTCTTTGCGAAGATGTTTTTTCTTAAATATGCATCATAAGTTTTATTTAGTCTTTGAAAAGAGGCTAAATTTTTTGTTCTTGTTTTTATTATTTCGCCTAACGCACCTCTTACTTGAGCTCTATCATTAAAAATCTTTTCATTACCGTCAGAATCTTTTTCTCTACGTTCTAAAAGGATTTTCTCTAGATTGATTTTCTCATTTTCTAATGTTAGTTTTTTTATTTCATCTAAATTTTTTTGTAATTCCTTATTTGTGAAGACATAAATATCTTTTCCGTCTGGGGTTTTACTTGTTTGTTTTTGTGCTAAAATATTTTCTTTATTTGAGTTTATAAAATTTTTGATATTTTCTACATCTTTGGTGTTTTTAGGGTTTACAACCAAAACATAATCTTTTGTTTTGACTTGCTCAGCTAGGTCATTGCTGATTTTTGCAAAATCTGTTTTAACTTCCATGACAAGGAAGGGCTTGTCTTTAGCCGTGAATATTTTTTGCCAACTCACAAGATGAAATCTTCCATTAACTTCAATTACTCTCATTTCTTTTTCAGTTAATGAAAATTTTTGTTCAAGAAATTTTTGAACATTGTCAGCTGCATCTTTAGAGTTAAAAGCAAGGCTTTTTCCTTGGTCTAATTTATCAAGAGTGTTTTTTGCTAATTCTTTTTCAGTGATGTTTTTCTTTAGACTTAGAGATGTAGCAATTTCTTCTGGTAACTCTATCGTTTTTGGATCAAGGGATTTTGAACTGGATAAGTCGATTGGCTTAAGACTAGGTGCATATAAGTCCTCTCGCGATTTATTTTTTTGAAGGCTTTTGTGAATAGAAAGCCCAACTATTGCACCCAATGCAACACTAAAACTGGCAGCAATTGTACCTATGAGAGCAACCTCTCCTTCTTCTAATTTTTTGTCCTCTGTTAAGCCTAATGCTTCTGTTTTTTCGATGTTTTCTTTAAGATTGTTTAAAATAGTCTCTTCTGATTCAATGATCACAAGATGAAAGTTGTCTTCAAGTAGGGTGATACTCAGTTCTTCATTTCCAGTTTCTATACTTGTGATTTCAGAATTTTTAGGACTTTGTGTGTTTTTTTCCTGACAAGAGGTCATACCTATAAAAAAAAATATAATTAAGGATACGTAATTCATTTAATTTTTCTCCAAAGATATTTCTTAAAATTAAGCTCTACTTAGATGAGTTTTCGGATGTTTTTGATTTTTCTTTATAATAGCTTAAGAAATCTTCTAGACTTTTTTCGGTCTCTTGAATCCAAACACTTTCTGGGAAGAAAGTTTTTAGATCATCTAGATTTTTGATGTAAGTTGAAAAAAGTTCAAAAAGATCTTCATTTTTGAATGGGAAAGCCTCCTTATCATCTGATTCTTCAGGGATTTTTAAAAGCATTTCTTCATAAAGATTATAGATAGATTCTTGTGCGAACTCTTGCTGAAAATTTTCTAAGATTTCCATTACATTAGCAGATTCTAATGCATCGATTAAGGCTTCTGTGGTTTGTGCTAACTCTAAGCTTAGAAAATCTAAGTAAAAGTAAAATGAAAGCAAAATATCTTTTTCTTGTTCGAGTGAGACATGTTTTTTCTTGAAAGTAATTTTTTCTTGAATGGAGTCTTTAATTCTTTTGATCTCATCTAGCGTGTCTTTTCTTGTTTCAATTAGTTCTTTGCTATAATTAAAAAATTTTTCTTTTTCTAAAGGAGAAAGAGTGTGTGTGTTTAAAAAATCTTCTTTTGTAGCAAAGAAGATTCTTGGAGTTTCTTTTTTTTCTTTTGATTTAATAAGGATCAGACTTTGGTTTGTGTTTTCAAAGTTTTCTAAAATAAAAATTTTTCTTTCTAAAATACCTTGAAGTGCTGGAATATTTTTTTTGTTAACAAGAAGGATTGTATCTCTTATTCTAGAGGTTTCTTTTAGTTCTTCAAGAAATTCAGGGCTTAGTCCTTTTTTTTCTATGATGACTTGAATGTCTTGAAGAGGATTAATTTCAAAAAGCCTTTTTCTTTCTTTTGTGATGAGGAAAATTTTTTTGTCATGTTCCAAAACGGCTCCATAGACTGGAGGAAAAGAGTTCTCTTCTAAAACTTGCAAAAAATCATCTGCAGTTTTTTTATTAGGAAATTCTTTGTGATTTTCTGAAGTGAGCTTATCTACTATTGTTGATTCTTTGAGCGTTTGTTTATTAACTCCTAAATCAACTCTTAAGATTTCAGGTAAGATCTTTTCTGTTAGATGAAGTTGAGAGAGTGTAACTCCTTTTTGAGCAAGAGATAGTGAGTTTTGTTTTAAATTTTCTAGGAACTCACTCGCTAGCTCATCTGTGTCTTGAACTACGATGAGATGAAAGGATTGTCCCATCCTAATCGGATTTTCTTGTAATGTTTGAATTAGAGATAAATTCGTTGCAAGTTCTTCTGTTTGAGTTTTTTTGTTTTCACAAGCAAAAATGCTAAAAAGAAGAATAAAGAAAAAAGTTTTCATGGAAAGACGCCTCTTTGTCATTCTGAGTTTACTTAACTAATCGGAGCCTTTTTAAGTTTTCTTTAAGTTGTATTTAAGCAAGTGGCGAGTTTTTAAGGATTTTTCCTGTTTTGTTATGGCGGCTTATCTGCTCTTGATTTATAATTGGTTTTTTTTTAGCATGATGACACAATTTTTTTTAGTTTCTTAGTGTGAGGATCCAAAGTGTGTAATGAAGTCTTTTGTTTTTTTGAGGTAAGAAAAGGAGTTTTTGCGTGATAAAAGTTGAAAATTTAGGCCGGAATTACGGAGATTTCAAAGCCGTTAGTTCCCTTAACTTTGAGATACCAAGAGGACAAATTGTAGGTCTACTTGGGCATAATGGAGCTGGTAAGACAACGACTCTCAAGATGCTAACTGGTTTTTTAGAACCCACAACAGGGTCTGTAAAAATCAACGGAATAGATGTGAGTGAAAATCCTAAAAAAATACAAGAAAATTTAGGCTATTTGCCAGAAATGGCACCTATTTATCCTGATATGACAATCTTAGACTATTTAGAATATGTGGCAAAAATGCGTGGCGTTCCTGAAGATCTCCGTCCAGGCGCTATTAGAGAAGCTGTAGAGGCGACAGATCTTAATAGTAAAGTTATGGATCCTATTCGCACACTTTCAAAAGGCTATAAACAAAGAGTGGGTGTGGCTCAAGCTATTTTGCATAAGCCAGAGCTTCTTGTGCTTGATGAACCAACAAGTGGCCTTGATCCAAGTCAAATTATTGCTATGAGAAGCTTGATCAAACGATTAGCGACTAAGGCTACTGTCATTATTTCTACTCATATCATGCAAGAAGTAGAAGCGATCTGTGACAGAGTTATTATTGTGCTTCAAGGTCACGTGGCTCTTGACTCTACTTTGGAAGATTTGAAAAAAAATAATTCTATCCACTTAAAAGTAAATCAAGGTTTAGCTCAAATGAAAGAGTTTTGCTCTCAGTTTTCTGAAGTGACGCATTTAGAAGAACTCTCTTCGGATCACGGTCTTCATGCTTATCAAATAGAAGTTCCTCAAAATATAATCCAAAATTTTGCACCAAAGTTGGCTTCTGAAATTTGCTCAAGAAAGTGGAATCTTTATAACATGAGTGTTGAGCACAGAACCCTTGAAACAGTTTTTAGAGATGTGAATAAACAAGTTGTAGGAGACTCCCTATATGTCTAAAATTATAACTCTCATGCGAAAAGAGTTGTGGAGCTATTTTGCTACACCGACAGCTCTTATTTTTTTGACAACGTATCTTGGTATTAGTTTATTTAGTTTTTTTTGGCTTGGCCAATTTTTTACACGTAATATTGCGGATTTAAGGCCTCTTTTTGAGATGATGCCTCTTGTTATGATTTTTTTAGTTTCCACTTTGACCATGCGTATGTGGAGTGAAGAAAAAAGATCGGGGACTCTTGAGTTTTTAATGACTCTTCCTGTGAAAACTTATGAGCTTGTGCTTGGTAAGTTTTTAGCATGTCTTTTTCTTGTGTCATTAGCACTTGCTCTGACTTGGTTTTTACCTATCAGTGTAAGTATTATGAGCGGAGGTTCTCTTGATTGGGGTCCTGTTATCGGAGCTTACATAGCCTCTCTTCTTTTAGCTTCAGCTTACACTTCTATTGGTCTTTATGTGAGCTCTAAAACAGAGAGCCA
The DNA here is from genome assembly GCA_947445855.1 of Zetaproteobacteria bacterium. Classification (GTDB taxonomy): domain Bacteria; phylum Bdellovibrionota_B; class Oligoflexia; order Oligoflexales; family Bog-1112; genus CANFEH01. Next base: position 20,094 of record CANFEH010000012.1, on the reverse strand, counting down.
AATCATTAGTTTAATTGTTACATCTATTTTGTGTCTTGGTTTCTATTTAATTGGCTCATCGACTATTGTAAGCCTTTTAGGAAATCAGCAGGGTGAGTTTTTAAAACTTTTTGGAACGAGCTCTCGATTCGCTTCTATTAGCCGAGGGGTGATGGACTTAAGAGATATCTATTATTATATAAGTCTGAGTGCTGTGTTTCTTGTTTTAAATATGCTGTCCCTTGAAAAATCTCAGTGGTCTTTTTCAGAAGATTCTTCTACACATAGAAAAAAGTTTCTTTTAACAGGGCTACTTGTTTTAAATGTGGTTTTTGCTAATTTTTGGCTCTACCCTGTGAATGCTCTTCGTATCGATATGACAGAAAAAAAAATGTACTCTATTTCTGAAGCTACCAAAGGTGTTCTGGAGCAGTTACAAGAGCCTCTTCTTATTCGAGCTTATTTCAGCGAGAGAACACACCCACTGTTAGCTCCTCTTGTACCTATTGTTACTGATCTTTTAAAAGAGTATCAGCTTGTAAACAAAGAACTCACAAAAGTAGAAGTCGTTGACCCGAAAAATAGCGAAGAACTTGAATCAGAAGCTGTGAGGAAATACGGAATTCAGGCTACATCTTTCCAAATTGCTGATCGCTACTCAGCGTCTCTTGTAAACTCTTACTTTAATATTGTTGTGCAGTATGGTGATCAATTTGAAGTTCTTGGGTTTAATGACATCATCGATGTGAAGCATGATGCTCGTATGAAAGAACCAGAAGTTAGATTAAGAAACATAGAGTATGACATAACACGTCTCATCAAAAAAACTATGTTCAGTTTTAATAATACAGATAACCTTTTTGCATCTTTAGAAAAATCTGTAAATTTTGTGGCTTATGTTTCTGAAAGTAACCTTCCAGACAAGTTAAAAGATCTAACAAAAGATATAAAAGCTTCTCTTGAAAGCTATAAGAAAAATGCTCAAGGAAAACTTGACATTCAGTTTTTAGACCCATCTCAAGATGAAAAGTTAGCTACAGAAATCAGCGAGCAATATGGTTTCTCTCCGCAGACTGCAAGTCTTTTTTCAGGAGAAACGTTTTATTTTTATTTGACACTGCAAGCAGGTGATAAAGTTATTCCTCTTGGGATTCCAGAAAATTTTGAGGTTTCATCTTTCAATAAAGATATGGACGCAGCCTTGAAGCGACTAGCTCCAGGCTTTTTAAGAACTGTTGGAATCTACACACCACCTTCTGCTCCTATGAATCCAATGTTAGCTCAGTACGGAATGGCTCAACCACAAGGGAAGCAGTTTAATGCTCTGACAGAAAAGCTTGGAGAGAACTATAAAACAGAGTCTGTGAATTTGGACTCTGGTGTTATTAATTCTGAAATTGATACACTTCTTGTTCTCGCTCCAAAGGCTCTTAATGAAAAACAAATTTTTGCTATCGATCAGTATCTCATGAAGGGAGCTAGTGTCGTTCTTATTACTTCTCCAATTGTTGTTGCAAAAGAACAAGAGGGTTTCACATCAGAAAAGTATGAGAGCGCTCTTCAGGGATGGCTCTCTCATTTTGGAATTAGTATTCCTACAGAAATTGTGATGGATGAGAGAAGTTCTGGTTTCCCAGCTATTCGTAAAAGAGTTGTTCAAGGTTACACAATTAAAGAACCTTATCTAGCTCCATACCCTTTCTTTATCGACATAAGAGGGGAAAGTTTGAATCCTGATCAGGCTATTACAGCTGGTTTGAGGCAAGTGACAATGTCTTGGTCTTCACCTATTTTGGTGGATTCAAAAAAGAACACAGGACGTACAGTCACAGATCTTATAAAAAGTTCTGAGAATTCTTGGAAATCAGAGAATATCTCTATTGAAGCAGACAGAACTCTTTATCCAGACTATGGCTATCTTATTCCAGAGACCAAGGAACAATCAACTCTTGCTGTTATGATGGAGGGTGAGTTTGAGTCTTTCTTTAAAGGAAAAAAATCACCTTTACTAAATAAGGAAAAAAATCCTGCAACTGAAAATGAAGGGACCGAAGAAGATAAACAAGAAGACAAGAAAAATGATATTGGAGTCGTGACAAGTGTCATTGAGAAGTCTCCTAAAAATTCTTCTTTAATTATTTTTGCAAGTAATGAATTTGTGGCAGATGACACGATTCAGATTCAAGGGATGCTTGGAGGAAGTGCTTATTTGAATTCTATTCAGCTTGTTGAAAACACAGTAGACTGGATTCTAGAAGATAGGGGACTTCTTGCTCTCAGAAATCGTCGCCACTTTGCAAGAACTCTGATGCCTTTAGCTGATAATGAAAAGAGAAACTGGGAAATGATGAACTACGCAATGGCATTTTTTGGCTTGTTGGCTATTTATACTGGTTCACGCTTAGTGCGTAGAGCTTCTAGAGAACGTTACAAAAAGTTACACTTGGCATAGGGATTAGAGCATATGACAAATACAGTTAAAACATTAATAGCTTTGCTTGGAATTCAAGCTGTTATTATCTTATGGGTGAATAGAGCTCAAAAAGAAACCATAGTAGATACGAATAAGCCTTTGATTGCTCTTGATTTTGCAACTCTCGATAAGATCGTTGTTTCTACTAGTGAAAAAGAATCTTGCGAGATTGTTAGAAAAGAAAATTCCTGGTCATTACCTGCTTACTACGATTTTCCTGCATCTTCTGAAAAAGTAACTGAATTAATTAAAGCTTTTTCAGAGTTAAAAGAGTCTTGGCCTGCAGGAAAAACTCTTTTAGCTGCAAAACAATTTTTAACAACAGCAGAAAAGTTTGAGAAAAAATTTGATCTTTATAAAGATGGAAAGCTCCTTCAGACTGTCTACATAGGAAACTCTCCTAGCTTTAAAAAAGTTCACATAAGAGTCGAAGGCAATGAAAAAACGTATATTGGATCCTTTTCTAGTTATGAATACGCTTCTAAGGCAAGCTCTTGGGCTAATCAATCTCTTTACGGAGTTGCTAAGTCAGATCTCGTCTCTTTCGAAAAAGATAACCTTCAGCTAGTGGCAAAAGAAGAAACAAAAACCTTTGAATGGGTTGATTTGCAAGCGTCTGAAAAAATGAATGACTCAGAAACAAGTCTTTTGATTAATGCTGCAATTAACCCTCGTTTTGAAAAAGTTTTGGGAAAAGATTCTTATGCAGTAGGGGAAAAAAGTTTTTCCTACACTCTTAAGCTAAAAACAGGAGATTCTATTCAATACGAATTTTTTAAATCGTTAAAGAAAGAAGATAAAGAGGACAAAAAAGAAGAGAAGACAAAACAAGAGAGTCTTGTTCTTAAGGTTTCTAAATATCCCTACTATTTTGGAGTCTCTAGTTCTGAAGTTACAGATATTATAAGTCTTGACAGAAAGCAGCTTCTGCAAAATGAGTCTGAACAAGAATCTAAAACCATAAGCCTGAATGAAGATAAAGTTGCTGAGTAGTGATGGTGTAAATTTTTTTTAAAATGTTTGAGGAGACTATCATGTTGCTTAAGTTTTTTGGAAAGACTTTTTTGTTTTCTGTTTTTTTTATTACCTGTTTGTCAGGTTGTATGTCTTTTGGTAAGCAGTTTCCTTCTCAAACAAATTGGATTGAAAAGGAAACGACAACAACTAAGGATGTCCTTGATCTTTTAGGTAAGCCTTATTCTGTAGGTACTTTTGATGGAACTCCTTTGTGGACTTATCTTTTCTCTAAGTACAGCATGGGAGCTCCTCTTCAGCAAAAAGAGCTGAAAATTTATTGGACTGAAATGAAAACTGTTAAGTATTTTCAGTTTACCTCAAGCTTTTCTGAGGACTTAGATAAATATTCTGGCACAAAAAAAGAATAAGTCTACAAAACAGATAACCTTTCAGCTGCTTCTAAGACAGTTTTAAAATCAAGGCATGAAAGATTTTTTGTTTTTCCGCTATGTGCTTCACCCATTAAAACTTTTAAAGCTTCTTCTAAATGTGTTCTTCTCACGTGATGCACGAGGGAGCGAACACCAAAAACAGTGCTTGTAACAGGGAGCAAAGCAACATCAAGAGCTATGGTTATTGGTGATGTTATGAGAAATGGCCAAAATAAAAAGCCTGTTTTCCAACCTAAGACGGCACTTCCCGTGAATACTGGCAGTAGATGTATTACAGGCTCTGGTTTTTCGAGATTATGTTGCACGTAGTAAGGAAAAATTTCGTCTAAATTTTTTAGTTTTGTAAGCGTTTCTTGAAAAGTCTTTCCAAGGATTTTTGAATCTTCTTTTGTGTTTGAATAAAGAAAAGCAAATGTTCCACACTCAAAACGAACAAGTTGTAAGGTTTTTTTGTGATTCTTTACAGATCCACCAACGACTGAGTAAGAGCCAAGCTCTGCAAGTGATTTGGTTGGTGTAGTTTCTTCTGCAAAAAGATTGAAATTAGCAAAGAGTAAAAAATAGATGAAGATTCCAAAACATGCATTTTTTCCCATGGTAGAATTCCTTAGGTTGATAAAATTTATTTTTTTCTGGAATTAACTAACAGGGAAGTTAAATATAAAATTTTAAAAAGGGAATTAAAAAGTTTATCTAAGCAAACTAGATGCGTAGTTTAAATCACGTCCTTCGTTTGGATCTATTTGTCTTTTCTCTATTGGTTTTATAGGTAAATTATCCCAACGGCATATTCGTGGTTCACTCTCATTATATGGATAAACAGCCCATAGATTATTGTTTTTATCTAAAGCGACTTGAGAGACTCCGTCGTCCTTACTGCATGTCCAAGAAATATTTTCTAGATCTGGGTAACCTCTTAGGTGAACCTGATTTCCTTCTGCAGAAAGCAGTCCACTTGGAGTCCAAATCAGCCCTGCACAACTATCACTTACTGTGATTTGGCTATAAGGTTTTCCATTAAATTCATTGAAAACGCAAATATGCTCATTGCTAGCTGTTGCTATTCTATGCCTTCTGTGTGGATTCCATTGAGTAGCTACAATAGGAGAAGATTTATGATGGTTAAATGTGGATTTTGGTTCATCAGTTTTTCTTACATCCCACAGACGAACGATCCCGCTAGCCCCACCTGATGCGAGTGTGTCACCTGATGATGGATCGAAATCTAGACAAGAAATGTTTTCTGTAGACCAAAAAGCTATTTCGTGTGCTTGTATACGGAGATCATGAAAAGAGATTCTTGAGCCATTTGGGTCTGAAGAAGCAGCAGCAAATATTGTTCTATAAGCATTGACGGCTATGGCCTCAACTTTTCCAGGAGTATTCAGAGTCCTAATGCGTCTAAATGTTCCTATGCTACTAAATATAAATATTCTACCATCATTTGTTGCAGCTGCTATTGCTTTATACCTATGACAGTAAATGACACTAGTAAAATAAGGCCTTACTTCTTGAGATGGAGTGAGAGTAAAGATATGAATAACGCCGCCATTTTTTTTGCGAACATAAAGCTCATGATCTAGAGCCATAACGGTATCTCCCTCTGGCAAAATTGCCAAAAGTGAAGAGGAATCTTCTCTTACGTTTGGTGCATCTAAGAGTAAATCAGACTTAGTGACACATACATGGGGTGGTCTTGGAGGTGGCACGTCTCCAATTTTTCTTTTTGCGGGATGACGACTTGGGAGACTATTAATTTCTTCATGAGGTCCCGCAGGAAGTTTAACATTAAGTAGTCTTCTTTCAAGAACTTTTCTATATTTAGCAGATGGATCCTCCGCTTGTAGAACTTTATTTCGATCAGCTTCAAACATTCTACCAACATGGGCTTTTGGTTGCGGATATTCAGATACTTCAGATAAGAGTCGAATAAAACGGTCCCCATGCGTACTAACGGCAGCAAATGAGGATAATGAACTAAAAATAAAAAGAAAAATGTAAAATGTCTTAATCATAAGTAAACCTAAATTTAAAAATTTTAGCTGTGAATGGAGGCGGTACTCTAACAGAATTTAAAGTAGTTTCAAAGTGTTTTAGTTTATTGACAAAAATGTTGCTGTTCTTGAAAAGTTTAAAACGATATGTTATTTTCCCCTCTTGTAAGCTCCTGTGACCTGAAAAACTTTGATAAACAAACAAAGAACCGATGCTTTTATCTATAGGGAGCCTAATCTTTTTGTGGTGAGCAAGACCCCCGATTATACCGTAGGGGTAAGCCTAAAGCAAAAATGCGGCGCCCACCTTTAATTGGTGGGTTCTTCTGTAGCTTTTTTTGAGTTTAAAGTTTCAGGGGCTTACACCTAATAAATCTTTCAAGAAGCGATTTTTTTTTCGCATTTTAAAATTGTGATCATTCACACTAAATAAAGAGAGTTTGCTTTGTCATCTTATAAAGAGACCCTAGACGTTTTGAGACGTGAGTTTGAGGCTGACTTAAAGGAAGCTGAAAAAAGTCCAACAGCAGAAGTCATAGAAGCCCTTCGGTTAGAATGGCTTGGCCGCAAAGGGAGAATGGCGGAGCAGTTTTTAGCTCTAAAAGAAGCTTCCAAAGAAGAAAGACCTCTTTTTGGTAAAGAGCTTAATATTCTTAATAGTTTGATTGAAGATAAGGTCACTGCTCTAAAAAAAGAGGGAAAAGAATTTGAAGTGTCAGCACTTCTTGCAAGACCTCCTCTTGATATCACACTTCCAGCGATCAGTCACAAAGCTTCAGGAGCTCTTCATCCTGTCACTCTTGTGAGACAGCAAATGTATGAAATTTTTCATCGCTTAGGGTTTTCTGTCTTTGAAGGTCCTGAGCTTGAAAGTGAACACTATAATTTCAATGCTCTTAATATTCCAGATAATCATCCTTCTCGTGATATGCAGGATACATTTTTTTTAAAAAATGGCGCTAAGATGGTTTTGAGAACTCAAACATCTAATGTGCAAATTCATGCTATGTTAAAAGAAAAACCACCTCTTCGTTTTATTTCTCCTGGTAAAGTCTACCGCGTGGAAAGTGACGCAACCCATTCTCCTATGTTTCATCAAATGGAATGTGTCGTGGTGGATAAGGGGATTAATTTTGCTCACCTAAAAGGTGTGATCGAAACTTTTATGACAGAAATTTTTGGTGCAGACACAAAAGTTCGCTACAGACCAAGCTTCTTTCCTTTTGTGGAACCTGGTGTTGAGATTGATGTGTATGGGAAAAAAGGCTGGCTCGAAATTGGTGGAGCCGGGATGATTCATCCAAATGTTTTTGAAGCTGTGAATTATGATAGTGAAGTGTACACAGGTTATGCTTTCGGTTTTGGTCTTGATCGTATGGCTATGCTCCTCTATGGGCTTAGTGATTTAAGACTTTTATTTGAGGGGAGTCATAGCTACCACTCTCAGTTTCCTATTATTGCTAAGTTGTAACTAAGTGAGGATTTTTCTAAATGTTATTATCTAAGAAATGGTTAAGCCAGTACATAGATCTTTCTCACTTTAGTGCAGAAGAGATAGCTGAAACTCTCACACAACTTGGTCTTGAAGTGGAATCAGTTGAATCTCTTGCTCCTCTTCACGAGAATGTCGTCGTAGGGTATATAAAAAAAGCGTCTCCTCATCCTAATGCTGATTCTCTTCAAGTTTGCGAGGTCAGTATCGCTGATAGTTTAGAAAATCTTTCTATTGTGTGTGGAGCTAAAAATGCAAGAGAAGGAATTTACGTAGCTGTTGCTCAGGTTGGGTCTATTCTTCCTGGTGATTTTAAAATTAAAAAAGGCAATATTAGATCTATTCCTTCTTTTGGAATGCTGTGTAGTGGAAAAGAACTTGGAGTTTCTGATGAAGATGCTGGGATTCTTGAATTGCCTAGTAGTAGTTCTTTAGGAAAAAAAGTTTCTGAAATTTTTGATACGAGTGACAGTATTTTTGATGTGAGTTTGACACCAAATCGTTCTGATTGTCTGAGTTACAGAGGGATTGCTAGAGATTTAGGTGCAAAGCTTGGGAAAAAACTTTTTTCACCTTCGTGTGAATATAAGCCTTCGTCTTTTAAAACAGCAGAGGAAATTTCAAGTTCTGTCGAGAATAAAGAAGCTTGCTCTCGACTTGTTACTTTAGTTATAAAAAATGTAACACCCGCTTCTTCTCCCTTATGGCTTGTAAAAGCTCTAGAAAAAAGTGGAATGAGATCTATAAATTTGATTGTAGATCTCACAAACTATGTGATGTTAGAGCTTGGCCAACCTATTCATGCTTATGATAAAAAGACTCTTAATGGTGGAAAGTTAGTTTCTGCGGTTCTTAAAAAAGCACAAAAATTCACAACACTTGATGGCAAAATAGTAGATCTCCTCCCAGGGGATATTGTTATGATGGACGGTGAAAAAATCGTTGCCATCGCTGGTGTTATGGGTGGAAAAGATTCTGAAGTTACAGACACTACAAAAGATATTGTGATAGAAGTTGCCCAGTTTTCACCTCTACAAGTAAGAGCAACATCAAAGCGACTTGGTCTTCACACAGACGCATCACATCGGTTTGAACGAGGAATAGATATTGAAAATATTCCATTTGTTGCAAAACGATTAGCTTCTTTGATTCAGTCTACTTTGAAAGAAGTGGGAGTTCCTGATTGTGAAGTTGCACTTGATGTTCAAGATATTTATCCAAATCAAAAGCTTGAGTCTTTTGTGACTTTTAGACTTGATCGGGCAAGAAAAATTCTTGCTCTTCCTCTTTTAACAATAGAAGAGTGTGTCTCTTTCTTAGAGTCTCTTGGTCTAAAACTTTTTAAAAAAAAAGAAGATCAAGCGACTTTTAGTACTCCATCTTGGCGTCACGACCTTGCAAAAGAAATTGATCTTATCGAAGAAGTTGGACGTTTGATTGGTTTGGATAAAATCCCAAGTGAACTTCCTTCTATGAATATAAGACCAAACGAGGAAAGCCCGTTTATTTCTTTTCAAGATCACTGTCGTTTTCTTTTAGCTTCTCTTGGAATGAGCGAAGTCATTACTTATCCTTTTTCAAGCGAAGAGGATTATAAGAATTTACTTTGCAAAGAAGAAGATTTCCTTTGGCCTCGTGTGAAGTTAGCTAATCCTTTGAGTGAAAATGAATCTTTCATGCAGACAAGTCTTGTTCCGTCTCTTTTAAAGTCTGTTCATCAGAACAGAAACTATTCTGATGATGGATCAAAACTTTTTGAAGTTGGTAGAGCTTATTTTGAAAAAGCTTCTTTTTCTAGTGTAAAAAGAGAAAGTGATTTTTTTAAAAACGATTTAAAGACCAATTATCTTGAATCTGACAAAGAAAAAGTAGTTTTTGAAAGAAATCTTATTTCTGGTGTTCTTGATAGTGTTAGTCAGGGTAAAACTTGGCAAGGTGAAGAAACTCGTTCAGATTTTTTTAAAGTTAAAGGAATCTTAGAACACTTTTTTCACGCTCTTAATATTAAGTACGTCGAGTACAGGCGCCCAGATGAAAGAGATTGTCCTTTTTTACACCCAGGAGCAAGTGCTGTTCTCTACTCTTATGATATGTGTCTTGGCTTTGTAGGAGAGTTGCATCCGCGGGTAGCACTTTCTTATGATCTTGGAAGTTTAGTCCCAGTTCTCTTTGAACTTGATTTAGATAGATGCTTAGACGCTGTTTCTCAGAAAGTTTCTGTTGAAACTACCGAAAAGAAATACCCAGCTGTGTCGAGAGATCTTTCTTTTCTTGTTAGCTCAGATCTTTCCTTCTTTGACTTTAAGGCTTGTGTTTTGAAGAATCCTAGAAAAAAATACATGACAAGACTTGAGCTTTTTGACGTGTATGAAGGGGAAGGGGTTGCAGAAGGAAAGAAAAGCTTTGCAGCTCGTTATTTCTTTCAGGCAAGTGATAAAACCTTAGGTGAGAATGATATTAAAAAAGAAGTGGACTCTTTGCTTCGTTTCTTAGGTGAACAGCTAGGTGCAGAGCAAAGATAAAAATTGATGATCACTTTTTTCTTTTTAAATGAAATGATGGTTTGATAAACAAAGAAGCAGCAATAGAAAGAGCAAGAATAAATCCAATGATTCCTAGTGAAAGAAGAATTGGAAATTTTCCATCATAAAGTTCATTTAGCCAAAGCATTTTTAGGCCAACAAATATAAGAATAAATCCAAGACCAAATTTCAAATAACGGAATTGATCGACTGCACCTGCTAAAAGAAAATAAAGTGATCTTAGGCCTAAGATAGCAAAAACATTTGATGTATAAACAATAAGAGGTTCCTTAGTAAAAGCAAAAATTGCTGGTACGGAATCTAGAGCAAAAATCACATCTGAAAATTCTAGAAAAATGAGTGCTAAAAATAATGGGGTGCAGAAGGTTTTACCATTAAGGCGAACAAAAAATTTCTTACCATGAATTTCGTTTGTTACTGGGATAAACTTGCGTACGAGTCGTATCATTGGATTAGCTGCAGGATCAGGAATTTTTTCAGGACTAAAAATAATTTTGAGTCCAGTAAAAATTAAAAATATACCAGCAATCAAAATGACCGCGTGATATTGCATAAGGACTGAGCCTAGAGCAATCAAAATGGCTCGAAAAATCAGGGCGCCAAGAATTCCAAAAAATAAAACACGGTGCTGATACTTTAGTGGGATAGCAAAAAAATTAAACACCACAACGAATACAAAAATATTATCGACAGCTAAAGCTTTTTCCGTCACAAATCCAGCAAGAAATTCTATGCTTACTTGTTTTGCAAAAAATTCTGGATTAAATCCTGGTATTGATAAAAATTTTGCACTAGAACTAAACTCACTAAGAGAAAAATAGTAGAATCCAATATTAAATAGCATTGCTAGTGAGATCCAAATTATTGTCCACCCGAGGGATTCGCGAATACTAACTTCATGTTCCTTGCGGTGAAAAACTCCTAGATCTAGCCCTAACATCAAGAATACAAATCCTGTAAACAGAGCATAAAACCACCAGTAGGATTCAAAAGGAAAGAAAATAAGATGATTCATGAGTTACCTCAGTTAGAAATTTTAATTTTCAAGTTGAGAATACGAATTCACACGCGTCAAAAATATATTTCAAAGTATGTGACTTATGGGGTTAAAAAGGAAGAGAATTTTTTCCTTAGAGGAAAGAAAAAAAATAGAGTTTTTATTAGAAGTTTGATTTGTTATAGCTTTTTAGAGGTGGCGGTCTCCTCATTGTTTTTTTTGCAAGATAAACCTTTATAGAGTGAAGTTTAAAGTTTTTTAGGGGGGAGTTATGGGGTTAAAAGAAACAGTCATTGAACTTAACCGCAATGATATGAAGTTTTCTGTGGCTCATTTTACTATTTTTTCTGAGACCAACAGAGAAAGAGTTCATGGGCATAATTTTTATTTATCTGTTTCGTGCAAGACCTTTATAAAAGCAGGGGGTGTGTCTTTTGATTACAGAGAGCTGCGTCGTTTTCTTCTAGAAAAATGTCACTTTCTTAACGAACGTTTTCTTTTGGCAAAAAACTCTCCCTATTTGAGGATAGAGTTATTGCCTGAAAAAGAGTCTGTGAGGATAACATTTAACAAAAAAGAAATGATTCTTCTAGAAGAAGATATTCTTCTTTTACCACTAGAGAATATTAGTTCAGAGTCTTTGTCTTATTGGTTTCTAGATAATCTTTTGGGTGAAAAAGAGTTCCTAAAAAAGAATGATATTTCTATGATAGAAGTGAAAGTGTCCACGACAACTGGGCAAAGTTCATCTTCTAAGTGGGTGAAAAATGCTTAAGACAGCTGTAGTAACAGGGGCAAGTGTAGGCATTGGTCTGGAAGTTGCTCGTAAGTTTTTAGAAGAGGGTTACCGAGTTTTTAATTTATCTAGACAAAAATGTCCTTTAGAAGGTGTTGTGAGTGAAAGTGCAGATCTTTCAGTAGAATCTGATTTAGAAAATTGTTTAGAAAGACTAAAAAAACACTTTCACGAAAGATCTCCTATTACTCTTATACACAATGCTTTTTATTATGTTTCTGATCATCTAGAAGAGTTTAGTGCAAAAGATGTGTTGAAGAGTTTTCAAGTAGGTGTTTTATCTCCTATGAAAATAAATCAATTTTTTTTACCCTTCATGGGAGAGGGGTCTTCTATTGTTTTTATTGGTTCTACTTTGTCAGAAAAAGGAGTTCCAAAAGCTATGAGCTATGTGACTCTTAAGCATGCAACTGTTGGTCTTATGCGATCTGTTGCGCAAGATCTTTACCATCATGAAGGGGTTCATACGGTGTGTGTATGCCCAGGTTTTACAAGAACAAAAATGTTAGAAGAGCATCTCAAAAAAACAAATTCTTATGATCTTGTAAAAAATAAAGTTCTTTTAAAGCGTCTTGTCGAGCCAGAAGAAATGGCAAATCTGGTTTATTTTTGTGCTGAGAATCCTCTTGTGAACGGATCTGTAATTCATGCTAATTTAGGTCAAGTGGAAAGTTAGGTGTTAGCATTTTTTTTCGAGAGAAAATTTTTTCAGTTGAAGATCTTGAAAAAGATAATAATAAGGCATATTTTCTGAGAGCTCATTTTTTTTGGGTAGCTCTTCCACAGCTTCAAACCCTGCTTGAGTAAAAAGTGTTCTAGCAACGGTCATCTGTCTGCTTGTTTCTATATAAAGTCTTTTATAACCAAGTTTTTGGGCTTCTCTTAAGCAGCTATAAAGAAGTTTTCTTCCAAGGCCTTGGTTGCGATACCTTTCGACGACAACTAAATCACGAATTTCTCCAATTTTTTCTGTGATGGGTAGGTTTTGAAAACTTCCTACTCCAGCACAGGCAATAGGTTCTCCTGAAAGAGTTTCTCGAATAAAAAATAGAATATGCCCTTTTTTTGAGTACTGCGTTTCTAAGTTTTTAATACGCCTATAGGTGGTGGATAGAGTTTTTTCACCATGATCAAATTCTTTCATGTTTTCATGGATAAGATTCATTAACTTTTCTGAATGTTCCTTTGAAAACTCTTCAATAGGAGGAGATGAGTTACACGATTGTAGAGATCTCTCTAGTTCATTATAAAAAATAGGAGATGATGATTTACTCATAAAACTTCCTTCTTGAATCATAAACACTATACTGTGATTGAGGACAAGCCTCTAGTTCTTTCAAAAATACAGGGCTATTTTTATTAAGAATCTCTACAGGAGTTACAACAAGAGTTCGTCAGCGTGGCATTTTTCCAGAAGGGATTTTTCTTCCTAAGCAAATTCCTATGGACTCAGCAGTCGTTATAGTAAAGTCGTCTAGAGAAATTTTACGACGAACTTTTCTTTTTAGGTCTTTATAGTCTACAGTTCTAAAATGAGATCCATCGACAGCAATGAACTTACCAAAGTCTTTTTTTTCAACGAGTAGAGAAGCAAAAACCCCTAATTTAGTTGCAAGAATACGGTCTTCAGGGATAGGTGTCCCTCCTCTTTGAAGATGCCCAAGCACAGTCACTCGTGTATCCATATTCAGTCTTTTTGATAGTTCATGAGCTATCACAGCACTCACAGAAGAAGTTTGATCTTCTGGTTTTTTTGGTATTTTAACACCTTCACTCACAACAATAACAGTGTAATTTCGTCCTATTTTTTTTCGAGCAAGAATCCGTTCACAAACACTCTCATAATCTACTGGGATTTCTGGAATAAGAATAATGTGTGCTCCACCAGCTAGCCCACCATGGAGAGCTATAAATCCTGAGTCTCGTCCCATCACCTCAAGAAGCATAATTCTATCATGAGACTCTGCTGTGGATTGAAGTCTTATAATAGCTTCACTTACAAGATCTACACAAGTAGCGAAACCGATAGTCCTGTCCGTTTCTGGTAGATCATTATCGATAGTCTTTGGAATTCCAATAATATTAATCCCCATTTCTGAAAGACTCTTAGCAATATTTTGTGTTCCTTCTCCACCAATAGCAAGAATCCCATCAAGTTTAAGAAGTTCGTAGCCTCTTTTTATTAATTTTAGATAGCTTTTATAAGAAGCTTCTTCAAGAGAGCTTTTGTTATAGGTTCCAAGAATAGTACCACCTTTAAAGTAGATGTCTGTGACATCATTCAATTCCAGTGTTACAAACTGTGGTGGATTTTCTTGAAGTCCCTTAAAGCTATTAATAATTCCAATCAGTTCAATGTTTGTTCTTTTTTTTATAGACTTAACAATAGCTCTAATAGCAGCATTTAATCCAGGACAATCACCACCACCAGTACAAATTCCAATACGCACAATAGAACTCCTTTATAATTATTTATTTTTATCGTTTTTTGTTTCTTTTAGCTTGTTAAAAGCAGTTAGCAAATCGCGCAAATTTTTTGTTCCCTTATCTCGTAGATACGGGTCATCAAAGTAGACTCTTTGGACATAGGCTTTGTTATTGGATTTTGTGAGATGAAGGAAATCAAATTGAAAAGCATCAAAATGAGTGATCTGAAATCCTTCTAAATTCGTCCCAAGCTTTCTAACTGTTTGCTCAAAATTTTCCCATGTGTTCTCTTTTTTGTCAAAAATGATTTCATTATAAGAAATGGATCCGTCTTGAGCAGATTTATTTTCACTCATGAGTTGCTCGTGTGAAAAATAAAAAAATGCTCTTTTAGTTTTTGAAAAAATTTTAAATTGACCTGCATCTGAGAATCCGCCATAGCTAAAAAGACCCCAAGCTTCTTCGGTTTCTTTGTCTTTTAGAAAAGATTGAATAAATTTATCTTGCTCTTTTTCTCGGATAGTGGCTTTTTGTGGAGAATCTAAGAGAATAATTTCTTGCTCTTTGTTAGAAGTTATTATGTTTTTGTTCTGATTGAGAGCAAAAACAAAAATGATGGCGATAAATAAAATTGGCAGAGCTAAAAAATTCACCTGAGTTCCCTTCTTAGAAACAAGCCATAAAAACTAGTACAAGAGTGAGGATACACTGGACCTACTGAGGGTATAGTGTATCAAAAAAGGCTGGATTAGAAAAGGTTAAAATAGGAAGGACTTGAAGGTCTATGGAAAAAAATAAAATTTCAGGAAAAAGACAAGGAATGTTAGATTCTTTCGAAAAGAAAATACACTCTCTCGAGTCATTATATTCTGTAGAAAAAATAGATGAATGTGTTTATGGGATTCATCCTCATTCTAAGAACGAATCTTTTTCTCTCACTTTTCTTGGGATCATTCATGGTAATGAAGTGAGCGGATTTTTTATTCTAATGGATTTTTTAGAGTATCTTTTAAGAGTGAAGCCAGAACTTCCTTTTTCTATTGGGATTGCTCTTGGGAATTTAGAAGCTTTTAAGGCTGATAAACGTTTTATTGAATCTGATTTAAACAGGTCTTTTGGGTCTCAAACAAGAAAGAACTGGGAGGAGAAAAGAGCTTTTTCTTTGGAAAAATTACTTTCTCGAACAAAATTTCTGCTCGATTTTCATCAAACACAAAGACCATCGAGTACTTCTTTTTTTGTTTTTCCTTATACAAAAAATGGTTTGTTTTTTGCAGCTCAACTGAGTCACAAAATTCCCATAGTGACTCATTGGGGATCAGGTTTTTCAAAAGATGGCATGTGTACAGATGAATTTGTAAATTCAAAAGGTGGCACAGGAGTAACTCTAGAAACAGGTTTTTGTGGAGACGACCCACTTCAGATTTCTTTTGGGTTATCTCTTATGATTAAAGCTATTTCCGACGATACAAATCAGTATAAAGATAAAAGTATTGGACTCCCAGAAGGAATTTCTTTAGATGATCTTAGTCTCTATACATGGAGTTTGGTTTTTCCTTATCCAGAAAATTCTTTTGTGCAATTAAAAGAAAACTTGTATAATTTTATGTATATAGAAAAGGAAACGATTTTAGGAAAAAATGATGGTGTTTTTTTTAAGAGCCCAGAAGAAGGTTATCTTCTTTTTCCTAAATATGTGCTAAAGGGAGATTCTGTGCCTAAAGAACTCTTTCGATTAGTGAAAAAAATATCTCCAAAAAATCTCCCATAGCTATAAAAAGATATATTTACAATTCACCCATTTCTCCCTACAAGAAAAATACGAAATATCATCAATAAGCTTTGTATTTTTCCTTTTCATGAACAAAACATTGACAATAAAACTTAGACTAAAGTAACCACGATATAAGACAAGACCATAAAATCAGAAAAGAGGAGAGACGATGCCCCTAAAGTCTTGTGTCCCTATCTTGGTAATTCTTTTTCTTTATTCTTGCGGTGATTTAAAACACTCTCAGGATATACGTGTAAAAGCACCAGAAGAAATTAGTGACTCTTTCGCTATTCGTAGGGCTTCTCTCGGAATGGCTAACAAATCTTCAAAGAGAGCAAGCAATGAGATAGCTATTAAGATGAGTTCTTTGGATAAAGAATTTCTTTTACAGGGATCTATTATTTTTAAGCCTATGGTTCGTCGTTTTGAAAACTTGAAGTCAAGAATTGTGAGCTTCAGGTTGATTGACGATTCTCTCTATATGCTTGAATCTACTGCAGGGCACACTATTGATATCAAAGCAACTCATGATATCGTCTTAGCCAAATTTCCAGTGAAAGAAGTTACAGATGAGTTTATTTACTTTGATTTTGCTGAAGGTATGTCAAAAGTTTTTGTAACTCCTGATTGGAAAGCTCAGGATTTCGAAGGTTCTAGCTATCCTACAGATCAGTGGGTTGTTGTTCCTATTGAAACAAGCTTTGTAGAATCAGCTAAAATTGATCATCATAATAATCTTGTGATCCATCAGAAAGCTCAAGCGAGAGATTCTGCTCCTAATGATAGAACTCCTATTGAAGTAAAATACTACATTACTCCCTATAGAGATAATCCGAATTTTACGCCTAAGGAGCAAAAATTACGAGACTTTGAAAAAATGGGTTTTTTTGAAGTTACACCTCGTTTGAAGCCTGGTGGTGGAACTGTCGTCTTTGCTACAAAGTTTGACCACACAAAACCTATTGTTTACGCAATTTCTGCTAACACACCAGAAGAGTACAGAGATGCTATTAGAAGTGGTGTTCTTTACTGGAATAAAGCTTTTGGAAAAGAAGTTCTCAAGGTAGTTGAAGCTCCTTCTCATATCGAAGCTCCTAGTTTTGATTACAATGTGATTCAGTGGGTAGATTGGAAAGATGCTGGTTTTGCTTATGCCGATGCACAAATGGACCCAAGAACAGGAGAGATTCTTCACTCTCAAATTTTCCTTACAAGTGTGTTTGCTTTCTCAGGAAAAGAGCATGCGGAAAAACTTTTAAAGCGTCTGCTTTCTCAAAAAAATGATGAAGGACATGACCATTCCCATGAAGCTTCATTAAAGAAGCACAAAAGTTTTGTAGAAAATAAAATTCTTAAAGGAAACAATAAAAATGAAGTTCGTCTTGGTTTAAAAGGTTTTATTAAAGAACCTATGTGTGATTTTCATCCATCAAAAAATTTGCTTGAAGGGCTTTTAAAGCTTTTTGAATCAGACAACAAATATGATGAATCTGACTATCTTAGAATTTCTCAAGACTATGTAAGAGAAACAGTAGCTCATGAAGTGGGGCACACTTTAGGTCTTAGACACAATTTTGCTGGTTCTCTTTATTCCAATGTTGATTTAATGGAGATCGATCAAGTCTTTTTAAATTATGTAGATGCAAAAAAAGCTCCAGAAGGTTTGCGTACGACAAGTTCTGTTATGGAGTACCAAAATTTTCAAGAGAGCTCTATCTCTGGAGATCAGTTGGTATCAAGAGAAGAGCCTTTTGATTACGATAATCTAGCGATTAAAGCTTTGTACTTAGATAAAACATATAAGAAAAGTGAGTTACCTCCTTTTTGTACAGATTCTCACAGAGGTGAATATTTAGATTGTAGGACATTTGATGGCGGATCTTCTCTTTATAAGAATGCTTTAAGACAAGAGGAGTATTACAAGAAGATCCTTCCAAATCTTATTCTTGAAAACTACATAGAAGCAAAAAATAAAATTTTAAAAGGACAGGCTGACTCTCTTTCTGAAGGAGCTTTTAATCCAACAAATTATGTGTTTAATGCTCTTTCTGAGAGATGGTATGTACTGACTTCTTTTACCAAGGACAGTAACAGTCAATTGTTAGCTGTGAGTCGAGAGTTTTCTTCAGAGGATCCTTTTTCTGAGGAAGCTCGTAATGGAGCAAAGAAAGCTTATATTGAAAAACAACTTGCTGAAGTAGGTGGCTTAGATAAACTTTTTCAAAAGATGACTCAAGAAGAACTTCTTGATATCATGATGAAATTTGCAAATCTCCTCCAAGGATATCAGGTAAAAGCGATTCTTACTTCTGAGGATAAAATGTTTTCTGACAATGAGCTAAGTATTATTCAAGAGCAAAGTCAGAAATTCTTTATAAGCTACTATAGTGCTTCTATTGTTGCTGATTTGACATATTTCTTTTTTGCGAAAAACCTTATGGATGCTTCTTTTTCAAATGATTTAACTAAGATGATAACACAAAGAGTGAGAGACGTGATTTTAACAACAAGCGAGACACAGGAAACAGTCGAGCATGGTGGAAAAACCCTTCATATACCTGAGTTTACTTATCCAGCAGAGGTTCGTAAAGCTGTGTCAGATCTTCTTAAAGATGGAAGCGATGACTTCTATTGGGGGATGAAGGAAAGAGATGATCTTAAAGACGAGTTTAAAGATCTTCTTGAGAAGTCAGTTGGAAAAGATGTTTTGGACACGACAAATCCTCTAAAACTTCCAGAGAAGCTTGCAAGATGGGTGATCGAGAACAAAAAAGTTTTAGCGACTCTTCTCTAAAGGTTGTCTAAAAATCCTTTAATATATTTTTCACTTTAGCATCTGAGCCCTTCTTTTTTATTTCCAACGGATTTTTTTTGATACTCTCCATGGCTAAAGCGAAAAGATTCTTGGCCTTAGATAGATATCCGTCTAATATCTCCACAAGCTAACTTCGTCTGTCTGTTTTCTTTATCTTGGAAACATTAAATAGCCATTGTCTATTCTAAGGAGCAAGTGTGGAGCGCCTAAAAACAATTTTTTCCGCATTAAAAGCTTTTTTTAAGAAAGGAATAGAATGAAAACCTACTCCCGATTTAATAAGAGAATCAGAAGCAAAACAATTTAAAACATCTTCAGGATCATCTTCATCATCAGTCTCTAATTTTTTCCTAGGAAAAAATAACCCTGAATGACAGAGTTTATCAACATGAAAGAAAAGAACTAAATCTCCTGGTTGTTGTTTGCTATCCACTACTTCAATTGGAAAAAGCTCAGCAAGAAACGACCTAGCAAAACTGTCTAATTTATTAAGAAATAAAGAAGAAGAAGGTGACGAAAGAAAATGATCAGCTGAATTCTTTAGTTTTCCGTATCGCTCAATCTGTTTAGCTAACCATTCCTTTGACTCAAGAGGTTCTAAAAGCCTAAGGGTTCGATGAATGACAAAATAGTGACAATTCAACCTTGGAGGACAAAATTGAAAGCTTTTTTTATCACATACATATCGAATATAAGGGATCATCGCTGTAGGTGAATTAGTAAATTTAATACTTTTTAGATCAAAATTATTGTCGACAGCAGCTTCCTTTTTACCTTTATCTAATTCCAAGTGCTCAGTTGCAAATGTTAAAAAAGTAAAAGAAACGCAGCAAAAAAACAAAAAAACAACTTTCATAGAATGAGCTACCCTCCCACTTTCACACAAGGTTCTAAGCAAGATCTGACATAGTTTTTTCTTCAAAACAAGTAGAGGTTTCTGTAATCAAGAGAAGAGTTGGAGTCTTTGTCTATTATAAAAGGCTTCAACCCGCTAAAATAGACACACTCTCAGCTAAATAAAAAAAATAATCCAACAGTTTCTTTCCACTATCTCGAAACTCTTTCCCTACGAGCAAAAGCTCACTACTTTTTCTTTTACATTCAAAAACTTATCAAGTAAGATACGGCAGTTAAATTTAAACATTAGAATATGGTGATTAAATTCAAATTTGGAAGATCTATGAAATTACAAAAATTATTTATTTTTTCTATTCTCCTGATTGCTGGCTCTAAAACCTCTTACTCAGCTGAACATTTGGGCGCTGGTGGGCATAAAAAAGCTTCCATATCGTCTGGAGGTGGTGGCGGAGCTGCTGCTGAAAGCACTGACGATCCTAGCTCAAGCAGAGATTTTGCAGTCCTTGGTTTTTATATCAAAGATTTAAGTGCTTTAAG
>CANFEH010000011.1 GCA_947445855.1 Zetaproteobacteria bacterium | reverse complement strand
ATTACAATCTTCAAACCGTATGTTTGAAAAACTGATTTCGTTACAAATAAAACGAAGTCAAAAAATCATCAATAGAGAAGTGCTTACTTATTTATTTTCTAGACTCTTTATTAAGAGACTTGGTTAAAAAGAAACTCTCTCTTAGAAATTTAATTACCTTTTAAAAAGAAGTTCAAGAACATCAAGATGTTTTTTTAACGGTTCATTAGTTGTGCTATAACCACGACCAATACTAACTACCTTTACATTGTCTGGGTGATCGATAATTGAATCCCCTATCCATTCACCTGCTATCACTCGAAACTTCTGAATAATTTTCATTTTTTTACCCTTCTGTGGGTTTTCATAACCTTCTTTTTCAAATATTTTATCCTGTTTATCAACATAAAAACGATAATTATATTCTTTCATTTCCATATCTCTTCGGCTTGTAGGCTCGTCTGTTTCCTTTGGCCTATAAGCAACAAGCCTTGGTGATGCATTCACTAGAAAAGCATTTGAATTATTTTTATCTTCTTGGACGGAATACTCGTAAGCATACATAGGAGCATTCCATACTTGACCAATTGTTTCATTCACAACAAGAGACTCTCGCTTTTTACCAATAATTTCTTCAGCAACTTTATGCATCACAATCGGGCTTACATCTTGATAAGTACCATCTGTTTCAAAACTTCTTGAATAGGTTGTACCGTACTGAACGACTTCAGGACCACTTTCAGGACTAAATCCTGAATGAGCAACAGTTAAAATACCCTTTAAATCAGCAGGAGAAAAATAAATTCCTTTCACAGTCTCACCTAAACGAGGTTCCATTTTAGCAACAGAAGCAAAAGATCTACCATCACACAAACCATTCCAACTAGTACCTTTTAATCTATCTGATTTTATTTTATGGTACTCACGAATACCTGCATCTTGATTTTTAATTTTTTTGATTAAGAGATCTAATTTTCCAAGAGGTGCATTTTCATCTTTATAAAGAGTGTCTTCAGCAAAAGGGTACCAGTGCCCTGCCCAAGGGATTTGGTCTGCTTCATACTCAACACCAGAATGACTTGGTCCAATGTAAAGATCCCCAAAATCTCTGTAAGCTTCAACAACTGCATCCAAAACTCTTGGATGAGGAATACTTTCTGGATCTGTAAATCCAACACGACGTAAAATTTGATACTTCCTCGTTACTTCATCGAGATTTTTATGAGGAAGATAGGCTCTATACAAAGCTCTTTCATGACGTTCATTGTGATGAAGTTTATCTTCCACCATTTCTGCAAGCTCTTTTGGTGTAGCATATTTTTTATAGTCAAGAAGCTTTAGAGAACTCCAACTTTTCAAAAGAGCCGCTTCTTCTTGAGGTGAGAATGGATGCTTTTTAAGTTGAGCTAAGTAAGAAGAATTCATTAGTTCTCTAGATTTTCTAGTATTTTCTAATTCCCCACAAGAAACAAAAAACAAAATTATGAATGATACGTACAACCGAAATGCCATACAGATACCTCTTTTTGATTTTTTTTTGAGTTCTAGTAGATTAATTATATTGGGAGCAAAGATGAGGCAATTCTTTTTACTTTTTTAGATCGTTTTAGGGGGAATCAAGCATAACAAAAATATTACTCGAACGTTTTTATGTTCACATACTGACTATTCAGAACCCAAACAGGACAAGACTCAGAATAATTAGGGCCATTACAAAGAGCGTATTGCTCTTCAATAGTCATACCACCATCTAAATCCTCAAGAGTTACAAAAAGATTTGTCGAACCAATACCGACTTCATTTGAATTATAACCATAATCGTCTTCAGTTCTTGCTTCTACTTTTACAATTAAAAATCTTTTTTCTGTCCCATCTGAGAGTGTTTTTTTTGTCCACGTAATGACATCTCCATATTTTCCTTGTGTGAGATATGTTTGGTTCACACACATCATAGGAGAATCAAACCAACCTTGAGAAAGAGACTCAAAAGAACCTGAAAAAATTTCTATATACTTTTGAAGATAAGAACCCTCTGTCATACTAGAAATTTGCCCTCCTCCATAAGCTTTCATGTAAGGTTGAGAAAGATCATTTGTCGCAATATACCCAAGACACTGATAACCAGGCTCTGGAACAGGTTGCCAAATTGTCAAATTTTTATAGAGGTTTTTAGACATTTCAATAGACATACGTCCTGTGTCTTTATTCACTGTAGTCGAAGAGTATTGTGTGCTTTGTACTGTCGGGCATAAAAAAATACCAGGAGTATGGAGCATATAAACTTGATCTTGGCATTTGACCACTAAGTCTTCATAAGTATTTCCTTCTACATACTGAACCATGTTGTATTCTTTTGGAGGAGCAACAGACCACATCAACTCTTCTTTTTCTTTAACAGCACTTGCTTTTAGTTTTAAGACAAGAGTTCCCTCTCCTGAAGCTGCCCAGATGTTTTCAATACTAGTAGCTTTTGAAACATCAAAGTTTTTTGCATAATAACCTAAAATGGAATAGTACTCACCAGCGAGTAGTGACTCTACATCTTCAGCTCCTGACGCGTCAGGCTGCCAGAGTGTAAAAGTAGCAGACGCACCTGTAGGAGGATGATCGAGTTCAGCATACTGCAGAGTTAACTTACCTCCCCAACCAGGAAAGCCTTCTTGCTGAAAGTCAACATAGATTGGTTGATAAAAATCCACACGAACAGCATCAAAAATTTTATCTGAAGAAACTTCTGACGAACTGCAATTTTGATTAAAACAAGTACCAGTGGAAAGACGATCATAGAAAGGAAGACTTACATCATCATCAGCTTCTTCGTCTGCAGAGTTAGAATTAGATTCACTTGTGTTTTGTGCTTTAGAAAAATTTTTCTCTTTCTCTAAGCTAGAAGAACTTGCTGGAGTACAAGAAAAAGTAGAAAAAAAATAAATATAAAAAATAAATTTCATATCATTAACACCCTCTTTGATCTTTTATGCAAAGATGTTGTCGGGTATCTTACTGAAAAACTTTACTAATGACTTTAGACTCTTGGGGTGAGATAAAAAAAATGAAGAGACTAAACAACTTGGAAGTTACCAGGAATTAAAGCTGTTGTCGTTTGATAAATTTCACATGTAATTTTATCTTGATAAGACACAAGAGCATTTTCAGCTTCTTCTCTTGTTGTGTACCAAGCATACTGAGCCCATTGCCAAATACCTTCTCCACCCCATTGTGGATTCTCTTCCCACACACGCAATAAATAAGCTTCTGCTTCTTTTTCTTCTCTCAAAAGCTCTTCTAGCTGTTCTTTTCTCCATAAAGCGAGCTTTTTCTTTGCTGCTTTATGAGATAAATTTCGAACTAAACGTTCAACTCCAGTCTGGAGATCATAAACACGCAAACACCATGACTGATTTTGCTCAAAAATAGAAGATGTTAAACATACGATTGAGTAGGCTTGATCCTTTGATAACTTTCTCATTTCTCGTTTTTTTCTTTCTCGTCACTTATTCATATTTAAAAGACTAAAAGTAAAACAACACGGGCATAATACCATAAAAATGCCTTTCTTCGTCAAGACAAAAAAAGGTTTCTTGTGTTTTTTTGACTGTATTTTTTCAAATGATTTCAATATGTTAAGAGAAAATACAAAAATTTGGTCAAGTCTCCTCCATTTCTCAAAAATAACGCTACCGAGGAGACTGGCCCTTATCTTCATTACTCCTGAAAATAAGCTGCTAAATTTCCAAAATCAAAACTATTTCCACCAAATTTCATAAAAAAAGAAACAAAATATGTTCCGTAAGGACGAGTAGAAGAAGCAGGCAGAGACCACGACAACTTTGTTCCCCAACATTGAGAAGGAGCCTGAAAGTATAAACTGACTTGTTTAGAAAATGAAAAATCCTCACCATCTTCATACTTATGAATTTCAAAATCATAAGAAAGCTTACTGTTTTCTATAAAGAATAAATCGACACCAAAAGAGTATCTCAGAAGATTTCTCACAGTTTCTAAGTCATAAGAAAATGGATCTTTTAATTTTTTTTCCAAAGCAACTCCAGATCTTAATTTCAGATCAAGGGGTAAACTAAGATTAGAGCTAAAAGCTAAGTTTGAAAAAGCTTTCAAATAAAAATCATACTCACTTCTTAGGGTCATGTCAAAAAAACCAAGAAACACTGTCCCTGAAGAAAGCAAAGGGGATAAAGGGTTTAAAAGCACTTGCGAAGAAGACAGGTAGCTCAACTCTCCTGTTTTCTTTCTAAGCTTTTCAAAATCATAGCTTAGTTCACTTTGCATTGAAAAAACTGTTTTACTATCAAAGAAAGATTTATATGATTTTGTTTTTACAAGACTATCTGCTGATGCTTGTTTTGAAAAAAGCTCTCTTCTAGCTTGTACAAACTCGTTAGCAGAATGGCTTTGTGGCAACATCATGTCATTATATGTTTGAGAAACGAGTCGTTTCACATAGCTAAAAGTATGAAATGTCTTAAAAGAAACTTTCATTTGTGGTGCTAAAAAATCTTTATCTTGAGATGTATAGAGCAAAGGAAAAGCTGATTCAGAAGATTTCACCCAATTTTTTTCAGCTAGACTAGACTTGTAAGAAGGAAAAACGCGGCCATAAAGTCCATCAATCGTTGGTTTTGAAAAATAATAAAACCCTATGTTCCAAGACATTTGGTGTTGAATACCAAATTCAATCTTTCGCAACGAAAGAGCATTTATACTGCTAAGTTCTTCTGTAAAAGGAAAAAAGCCTTCTATAGGCAACCCCCAGTTTAACCCTGTCTTGAGACGCAACAAATAGGAAGGATGAATACCCAAAAAATGGTCTAACGATTGTTCACTATTTTTCCCAGCTAAAGACAATGAATAGTCGTTAAATAAATGCTTCCCTTGAAGTTCAAAGAAATATTCCAAAGAAAAAACTTGCTGAAAGACAAGAGGGACAGAAAAATTGAGACTAGCATCTCCCATGAGAGCCTCTCCAAGCACAAAATTTGCTTCTTCAAGTAAAATTTCTTTCTTCTCAACACTTCTAAAGAGATCTATTTTTTTTAGGCGATACTGAAGCAGAAAATAAATTTTTGGAAATTTCCAATTAAAAACAGATATGTACCTTGACTGAAAATTTAAAATCACAGGCAACTGATAACCAGAGTAAGTCTCTTCACCTTCAATAGGATCAAATATTTTAGAACTTACACTAGCTGTAAAGAGAGATGAACTTAAGGCTATTTTATTTTTAAAACCAGAAAGCTTGACTGGTCTAGTGTTAAGAGAAGCGTCTAAAAAACTAGACCGCACTCCTCGTTCTAAATCTCTGATGTACCGATGATCAGAAAGAAAGACTCCATCTGAAAGAAAAGAAATATGTTCTCCTAGACGATACTGTCCTCGCCACTCAATTTTTCCTCGTTGAGCACTTCCTGCTGGTAGAAGTGTCTCTCCTATTTTTTCCTTCACACAAAGATCGTAGCCTACTTGAGAGTTGAGGCACTCTTCATATCCTTTTTTCTTCCACCAATCTTTACTGTAAACATTTTTATACGCTTCTTGCACACCCTGAGAATTCAAGCCTAAACGAGCCGATTCAAGACCATTTTGATAAAGCTCTATAATAGATGACCGTTCTTTCTTGTCAGCTAGCCATTTACGGTCGCGCAAAGTTTCAAAAGAAATCTCAAAAAAAGAATAATCGCTCGCAAGAACTTTAAAAGAAGAATCAAGTAAGAGGCCTCTTTCACTCAAATAATTATAACCAATCAACATCTCACTAGAGTCTGATACGGGTATATAAAAATCTTGCCTATAAGAAACCCCTGAATCTTCTTTAACACCAAAGCTAGGTGTAAGAAAACCTATTTTACTCTCATTCATAAGGGGCAAACGAATATAAGGGAGATAAAAAATAGGAAAACCTTTTAACTCTAATACTGAGTTATGCAAAGAAGCGTACTGACCTTTTTCAAAATAGATTTTAGAACTACGAAAAGCCCACGCTGGAGTTTCTCCTTCTTCACAGTCACAAAAGCTTAAACGACTATCTAATGCTTCATAACTTTTTTTAGTTATTTTTTTTATAGAACTACCGTCTATCTTAAAATAAGAAGTACCATTAAGTTCTTTTTGAAAATAAGTTTTATGAGAAGAACTAGCTTGCGACCAAATTTTATTTCTTTCGACATTTCGCATGCTTTTTTCTATTGTTTTTTGCAAAGACAAGGAATTCTCTTGCCTAAGAAGAGAAGCATATTCATCTATAAGATCTTGTTTATTCTTTTGTGAAAGTTTACTTTCTTTGGTTTTTTTATAGATCTCATTTTTTTTGTTTTGAATTTTTTTAAGCTGATTTAAGCGTTTCTCTTCAGTTAGAGAAGACTCAGCACGCAAACCTAGCACTTTTTTTTTCAACTGAAAAATTTCTTCTTCTTTACCTATAAGAAGAGACCCTTTTTCCAAAGTAAACAATTTCAATTTTAAATCAATTTTTATCTTTTCAGCAAACAAAAGCTCATCTTCAATTAACCCAACGACATGACCTTCTAGTTCAGCTTCATTTTTTTTTTTATCATAAATAATTTTATCTGCTATAAAAAATTTAGAAGCAGAAAGCAGAAGCGCATCATTTTCAAGAATAATCTTATCTTCTTTTTCAGAAAAATTATCCAGAGCCTCTATATATATATTTTGTGAGTAAATAGGAGAGGACAAAAGAATAAAACTAAAAACCTTAAACCACAAGTGTCTTATTTGAGTCATTTTTAATAAATGAAAGAACTTCTCCCACTGCAAAGAAAGAACCACAAACGAGGATGGGAGCTTCACGTTTTTTTTCCAAGAAGGCACTTTTCCATGCTTCATAAAAACTCTCGTAAAAAGGAAGCCCTCCATTAGGTCCATCTTTCACATGAGTAGCATTGTAGGACCTTGTGGATGAACAAGAAAACAGCACAAGTGGATCTCCAAAAGCTTTAACATAATCTATCATAGAAGATATTGGCTTATCAGTTAAAATGGAAAGAAAAACAGGAATTTTTCCATATTTTTCTAAAATCCCAAAATCTTTAAGACTCCTGTAAGTTTGCTCTAGCGACTCCATATTATGGCAAACATCTAAGTAAACTTCCTGAGTTTGTCGATTTTTAAGCTCTAAAGAAAATTTTTCAAAACGAGCTACAAGAGAAGGTGGAAGAAATTTATCGCCTTCATATTGTTTCTTCAATGAACTGAAATCAACACATGAATGAGCTTGCTTTTGGTACCAAGAAAAAATAGCAAAGGATAATGCAAAATTTTCTCTCAAAATAGGAGATAAAACTGAGCTAGGAAGCTCTAAAGCATCTTGAGAGTTAGAGTCGAAAAAAATAGCTCGGCTATCTTCTAGAAAAAAATCTTTTCCTTTTTGAAATAACGGTATTTTTTTGCCTTTTAAAGCCTCTTGAAGAGTTGAATTTAAACCTTGTTCCTCTGCTTTTTCAGAAGAAATCCCAAAAAACAATGGAACTCCATCACGAATGATCCCAAGTTTTTGCCTAAAAATTTCTTCAAAAGATTCTCCCAGTATACTCTGGTGATCATACCCAATAGAGACAATTGTCGTCACGACAGGTTCTATAATATTTGTGGCATCAAGAAGACCTCCGAGACCAACCTCTATCACATTGATTTCAGTCTTTTCTTTTTCAAAAATTCTTAGTGCCAAAAGTAAGCTCACTTCAAAAAAAGAAAGCTCTTCATACAACTGGATTCCTAAGCTCCTTTTTAAAAACTGAATTTCTTCAATGAGAAGTTCATCTGTCACTTCAAGATGAGAACACTGTATCCTTTCTTTAAAGTGGCATAAATGAGGAGAAGTAAACAAGCCAACTCGATAACCTGAAGAGCTAAAAAGCTTAGCTAAAAAACCTGATGTACTCCCTTTTCCGTTGGTTCCTGCTACTAAAATAGAAGGGGCTAAACTATTTGCTAACCCAAGTTTTGTGTAGGTTTTTTTTACTCTATCCAAAGTGTAACGGATAGTACCCTGTCTTTTTTCAAAAATTTCTTCGAATAAAGTTTCCAAAAAACCTCCAAGTTCTATTCACAAAAATAAGTAAAAATACTCATTCTTCTATTTGCTTCAACAAAAAACTTCTTTCAAAAAAAATTCAATATGAAACTTGCCAAAAGCCAAAAACCTGTTACGATTCTAGTATTATTGTTTTTTTCAGAGCGCTCTTCAAAACACCTTTCTACACTGTGGAGGAGAATAAAGATATGGGATCTTGTCGTTGCCCATACCTGGTACGCCATGGTCAGTATGAAAAAAAAACAAAGTCTATTATTTTTACAAACCAATGTGCTTTTAAAATAAAAGCAAGCACAGCTCCTGTTAGTAAAATAAAAAAAATTCCCACAAAAAATCCTAATAAAGAAGGAACCCTCTGTAAAAAATATCCTCTAAAAGAAAATGAGGATTACTTAAGTTGTGAAATTTTTAGGAAATCATTTTTGGAAGAAAAAAGAGATGCCCACCCCACAACAGATCTAGACTTTGGGATGAAAGGAACGAGCTCTTCTCTTTTAGATTTGGAAATACTTTAAATTATTATTCTTCCCTGCAAAAAACAGGGAAGATCAAATCTAAAAAGAGCTTAAGAAGCTTTTTTAGCTCTCCATTTTTCAAACCAGAGAATGAAAGAAGGTGCAATAAAAGCAGAGGAGAAAGTTGCCAGAACAACTCCGATAGCCATTGCCATAGCAAAGTACCAGATATCACCCGCAGAAAAAATCAAAATCCCAACTAAAGAAATCACTGTTGTTAAAGATGTGTTGATAGTTCTTGAAAGAGTTTCATTCAAAGAGCGATTTATATTGTCTTTTAAAGAGAGCCCTGTATGACCATTCATATTCTCCCTAATCCTATCGAAAATAACAATAGCATCATTCACTGAGTAACCCACAACAGTAAGAAATGCCGCAATAGCAACGAGATCAAAAGAAGCCCCGAAGAAGACATAAAAACCTAGAAGAAGGAATATATCTAGGAACATCTTAATCAAAGCACCAGGAGCAAAACGTAAATCAAAACGAAGAGCAATATAGATAAGAACAGCCAGAATAGCATAGAGCACAGAAAGAAGGCCTTGATTTCTAAGCTCTTTACCTACTTGAGGCCCAACAAAATCTACAGACTGAACTGAAGGACTGTACTCAGCAAGTTCTGTCAAGAGAGTATTTTTGAAAGAAATGAAAGTATCAGAAGCCTCAGCTGAGGCTCCACTATCTACTTGCCCTGTTTTCTTTTCGTCATAACGAAGAAGATAGCTTTTTTTACCACCATCAAGAGCTTGAACACTGAGAGATTCGATATCAACTTTAGAAGAAAGAGATCTCAACTGTTCAGCTTCTACATCCTTTGCAAACTCAGTGACAATGACTGTACCACCATTAAAATCAACACCAAGATTCACCCCTTTTACAGCTGCGCCAATGAGAATCACTACTGCTAAGATAATAGAAACCACAGTAGAAGGAAGTCCAAATTTCAAGAAATCGAAAGAGCCTACTTTATTTTTTTCGCTAGCACCACCGAGCAACCACTGTCTTACTTTAGCATCTGGTAAGCGACTGATAGCGATTTCAAAGAAAAGTTTCGAACAATAGAGAGCTGTGAAAAGTGATATCAAAAGACCAATCATAAGAGTAACAGCAAATCCTTTAATAGGACCTGGACCACTTGTTTCCATCAAAACAAGAGCAGCTATCAATGTTGTCACGTTAGAGTCAATAATAGTCCAAAATACTTTGTCAAAAGCAACACCAACAGATTTTCTTGGGTTTTTGCCTTCTTTAATTTCTTGTCGAATACGTTCGTTGATCAGAACGTTAGCATCTACAGCCATTCCAAGGGTCAAAACAAAACCAGCAATCCCAGGAAGAGTTAAAGCAAAACCAAAACTTGCCATAACAGCTAAGAGAAAGAGGGCATTTAACAGAAGAGCAATACAAGCAATAACACCAGGACGACGGTAATAAATCACCATAAAAAGAAGAACAAGAATAAGTCCTAGTAGAACTCCTTTAATTCCTTTGCTAGCTAACTCTGGCCCAAGACTTGCACCTACTTCTCTTTGCTCAAGGACTTTAATTGTAGCAGGAATAGCTCCAGACTTAAGAACCATAGCTAGCTGATTTCCTTCGTCCACTGTTTCTTGATAAGATCCTTTATTACCAAGAGAAATACTAGCTCGTCCATTCGGAATTTTGCTTTGAATAACAGGTGCTGATTCCACAACACCATCAAGAACAATAGCCATTCTTTTATTAATGTTTTTAGCTGTCACTTCAGCAAAACGTGCACCCCCTGGGCCTGTCATCTGAACAACAACTTCAGGCATAGTTTTCATTGGATCAGAACTACCTGATAGCATAGCATCCTGAATATCTTTTCCTGTAAACACTGTAGCAGCATCCACAACATAAGAAGTCCATCTGTACTTCCCTTGTGTTCCATCTCCTAAAGAGTCTCTCTGAAACAGTAACTCGCGATTCTCTGGAAGATATTCTTTCAAAAACTTTACTAGACTTTCTTTGTCTTCACTTTCAAAAGCTCTTTGAGAACCATGTCTTGTCTCAGTAACACCATCAGGGAGTTGTCCAGTTATGGCATCAAATCCCTTGAACGCGTCATCCACAATTTTGAAAGTGAGTTGAGCCGTTCTTCCGAGAAGCTCTTTTGCTTTTTCTGGATTTTTAAACCCTGGCAACTGAACAGCAACGGAGCCTGTAGCTGTTCTATTGATGATTGGCTCAACAGCTCCCCAAGCTTGAACACGACTTCTAATAACTCTTTCTGCTTGTTCAAGAGCACTCTTCTCAATGCGACTTTTTTCTGCGTCGCTGTAACCGAAGTAGACTTTATTATCCTCTTGGCTAAGCTTTGACAAAGTCGAGTACTCTTGCTTCACGGCATGAGTCAAAGTTCCGACATCTATGGACTCTTCTAAAACAAGAGTAAGACGACCAGAGCCTGGCTTCACATAAGCAGATTCAATACCGAGTTTCTTTTCATCTGAAAGCCTTTTGAGATCAACAGCCATTTCTCCCAAATGAGACTCGATTGTACTTTTTGTATCAACTCCTAGATTCAAATGTACGCCACCAGCTAAATCCAAGCCAAGCTTCACATGTTCTTTCGGCAACCAGCTTGGTACTTTTTCAAGAAACTTTTCATGGTCATTCTTGATTTCTAGGGGCTGCATAAAGTAAATCGCCGTTGGAGCTGCTGTGTAAAGTGCCCACAGAGTGAGAGCAAGCACTGTGAAAAACCGCCACTTTATTGTTTTCATCTAAAAACATCCTTCATTGTCAAAAATTAAAGAACTAGAGACTCTTTTTGAACCCACTATTTTCTTATACTGTTTAGAAACAACCACTAAATTTGGTTAAAGTCTACAAGGCCACCATTGTAACAGAACTTGTGTAAAACATCAGCCAAATAATTGAGAGTGTTTATCATAGTAAAAGTTCTTCGGCAAGAACCGCACCTAGGTTTCTACTTCCCCACTTGGCAAGAAAACTACGCTTAATTCATCTATGAAAACAAAACAGTTTCCCCCGCGAAAGAAATGCTGGAAAAAAAAGATCTTACCCCCTTTTTTTTAAAAGAAAAAACATCTGAAAATCAAAACTTATTTTCCTCTCATGTCTTCTTCTTACATTTCTTCTAGGCAAAAAAACGAGTAACTGCTATGCAAGTCTCACTTCTCAAAAAATTATTGGACAAAAGACACTATGTTCCGCTTTTTTTTTCAACGAACTTCTTACATTTTATTCTCTCTTTTTTGCATTACCTTTCTGTGTTCCACTATTTTAACTTTTGAAGCTCCGAGTTATTTACACAATTTCTTGAGTAAAAACAGTTCTCCAAGAGAAATAGAAAAAACAAAAAAACTTCTAGGAACACCTGAAAAAACATTAGCTTCGAGTCTAGAACTCACTCTATCAACTCTTTTTCTTCGCCCTGGGTACTCACATTTTCAAAGATCTTCTATTCTGGGATCAATTAAACATGCTTTTACAGTAACAGCATCTCTCATGATTCCTAGCCTATTCCTAGGAATTCTTGCCGCTTTATTTTTTGCTTTTGTCAGTTTTCTAGATTTCCCAGTCCTAAGCCCACTCATCTCATTTTTTCTTCTTTCACTAGGAAGCCTAAGTGATGTTGTTCTGATTTTAATACTCAAACTTCTTCTATGCACAAAACAAGGGTTCCATCTTTTCCCTTTGCATGGTTGGGATGCTAGTGGACCGCTTTCTTACTTTAAGTATGCCAGTGTCCCTATTTTAATTATGACTCTAAGCCTACTTTGCCTTTATGGACCTCTGTTCTATCAACTCCTAGTAAGTGAAAAAAAAGCTCCTTATACAAGAACATTAAAAGCTATGGGTTGTCCGTCACAAAGAATTTTTTTTATTTATCAACTCAAAACTGCATCAGCTCCTATTTTAACTCACATTGCACGCTTAACACCTTCCTATATTATAGGAGGCAGTATTCTTGTGGAAAATCATTTCAACATACCTGGCCTAGGATTTCTTACCTATGAATCCTGTGTCACAGGAGACAAGCAAACTATTTTAATGCTGATTAGCTTAACAGCTTTCTGTTATCTATTACTCCAGGAGGTTATTCAAGTCACATTACCTCTTTTAGATAAAAGAACAGATTTATGAGAAGATGTAAGCTCAGCTGGGTGCGATTCTTTGTTGTTTTTTTTCTACTACTTGAGATTCTATCACTTTTTTATAATGGAGAAAGTCTAAGTGACTTAAGCTATGCAAAACCATCATGGACACATTTTCTTGGAACAAATCTTAATGGACAAGACATTTTTGCTCGACTTCTACTAGCCATTAAAAACTCTTTTTGGAATAATTTTTTAACATCTCTTCTTTGTGTAGCTCTCGGAATTTTTCTTAATCTAGTGCTTTTTCTTTTTAATTTTCCTCATCTAAAAAAAACTCTTCTTTTCCTAGCACATCTCTTGGACACTCTTCCAATTTATTTAATTATTTCTTGCTGCTACAGTTTTATCCGAGCATTCCCAGAGGGTTTCCAATTTTTTCTTGTGATTTTAGTTTGCCCAATCCCTTTCCAATCTATTTTAAGAAAACAAGAAACCCTAGAAAAACACCAACTCATGCTATCAGCAAAACAAATAGGATGCACAAAACTCTATATTTTCTTTCGCTACCTATTCCCTCAATTTAAAAATCTTCTCGTAGCAGAAATAAACTTTCTCTTGGTTAAATTCATAAAATTAGAAATTGGATTAAGCTTCATAGGTCTCAAACAAAGTTACAAACCAACTCTTGGACTTCTCTTCGCAGAATCATCTACAGATATGTTAAAAGGAGAATACACAACTCTTTTTGCAACAAGTGTCGTTTTGTTTTTAATATTATTTTTTTTTAATACAAGCTCGAAGAAACTCTTTTCAGAGAACATGTGCTAAATCACTTGTTAATTGTAGAGCAATAGGCTCAGATACTGATTTCAAAATAGATCGTTCAACAAGATCAAGCTCAAGCAAGCGGTACATAGGATGAAAAAAAGGGTTATAAAAATTCTCAC
Organism: Zetaproteobacteria bacterium; assembly: GCA_947445855.1. Classification (GTDB taxonomy): domain Bacteria; phylum Bdellovibrionota_B; class Oligoflexia; order Oligoflexales; family Bog-1112; genus CANFEH01. The sequence continues at coordinate 18,835 of CANFEH010000011.1, read as the reverse complement.
TCATGTAAGATTTTATAAATATCCTTTCTCTTTTATAAACATCCCATACCTCAATAACAACGCTAAGCTTAAGAGTCCCCTTTAAATATCCGTGATCACTCCTTGTTAATTTTTCTAGCTGATGTGGAGCCTTCAGCTCTCCGCTTTCAAGGATAAGATTATTTGGCGAAGAATCTGATAAAACTGTATCTACTGCTGCAAGGTCTGCACTTAATTTTTGATAAGTCAGACGCATATACAAATGAGCGTCTTCTTTAGAGCTTAAACGAATATCAGGAAAGTTTTGAATCAGCTTCTTTTGAATCTCATCTTCTAGAATTTCTACATCCAAAATAGATCCAGAGAGATTAAGAGCTCGCTCAACGTATAAAGTTTCATAGCGCCCGTAAGCAGCTCTTCCTCCCAAAACAAACTCATAAACACAACTCGAAACAAATAGCGGAAAGACCACAAAACAAAGAAGCACAGACCGAGATAGATGTTTTAATACCCGCGTTAACCCTTCCATTAATCACCCCATCTAAACAGTTTTGAGAATTTTATGAAGAAATTTAGTAAATTATATCCTATACTGATGAAACTTTGGTTTGTGTTGTTGTAAAACTTATAGTGAAAACCAACAGGAATAATCCATGGATATAATACCTACGATGGTTGATGGAGCAGTTGTCCTAAGTTTAAACAATCCAGATCTCTTCACACAAGATAGCAAGAAAGAAGAAGAAGAAGAAGCCGTTCGTCTAGTCATCAATATTCATAATTGGGTTAAGCAAATTAAACTCGAATACCTAGTCTTTGACTTTCAAGAAGAGAAGCACATTAACCAATTCTTCCTCATAGAACTCATGCAACTGCGTAAACGTCTTAGAATCCCATTTTTATTTTCAGGGGTTCTCAATGAATCGAAAAAAACTTTAGAATCTTACAGCTGCCAAGATAGTTACCCACTTTTTTGGACACCAAATGATGCTATCAGAGCCCTTAGAATTCAACATCCTGGGATAACAGAAAACAATGCTAAACACCATGTTACTTTTGGAGAAAGTCTCACTGAAATTTTAAAGAACGATATAAAACTAAATGTAAAAGAAAAAAAACAGAAACCAAAGGCTACATCTCAAGACTATCTTTCTCTCTTGTAAAAAAGAATTATCTTTTATTTCGCAGTGATTGTAATTATACCAATTACAGAAATAAATTGCGGTTTAGGCACAAGGAAAAAAACGACCGGAGTTTACGTTTTGGTAAATGAGGATCGTTTTTCGACGCAGTAACAACAACCGCATTTATTTTATGTAATTGGTATTACTTTTCCAGATGTTAAATGAACGAGATCCTGAGCTTTTAATTTAAAGACAGCATTAGGAGTCCCTGCTGCAGCCCAAAGATCCTCCCAATTAAAAAGCTCATTATCGATATAATCTTTTGAATATGTCCTAAAGGAGGAACTCCTCCAATCGCAAATCCTGTTACTTGACGAACAAACTGAGCATCTGCTTTAGATATTTTTGCTCCAATTTCTTTTTCAATTATTTTTTCGCTCACCTTATTTATACCACTAGCTAAAATCAGAATTGGATTCTTTGAAAGATTTTCATAAAAAATAAGAGATTTTACAATTTGAGCTATCTCACAGGATAAAGCATTTGCTGCATCTTGTGCTGTACGAGTAGAGTGACTTAATTCTATAACTTGAAATTCAAGTTTGTTTTTTGTGAAGATTTCTTGAATTTTCTGGGCGCTTGTTTTTAGTTTCATTTGAAATTTCCTGTTTACGAGAGCAGTAATATACGTCATAAAGAATAGCATTGTGCGTAATAGCGCACAAGAGATAAATACCCTTAAAAAAGTAGACCTCTATGTTAGACGCTGTTATTGCAAACAACTTAAAATTACTCAGAAAATCCATGGGATGGAGCTTGGACATAGCAGCGCGAGAAACCAGGGTCAGCAAATCCATGCTGGGACAAATTGAGCGCGAAGAATCAAGTCCAACAATTGGTACACTATGGAAAATTGCAAATGGTTTCAAAATTCCTCTTTCCAAGCTGCTTGAAGAGAACTCAATGAATGCTTCTTTAGGATCTCAACACTGGAATAGTGATAAGGGATTAGAAATTAATCCTCTTTTTCACTTTGACCCTATTTCAAAATGTGAAATTTTTATTTTAAAACTATCACCTGGGTATAAATTCATTTCTCCTCCCCATGCTTCTGGTGTTCTGGAACACGTCATAGTTGTGGAAGGATCTTTAGAAGTTTTATGCAATTCTAAGTGGACTTCTATTCAGGCAGGAGAAGGGATTCGCTTTTCAGCAGACATTGAACACGGTTATTGTAATTCAACAAATAACATAGCTGTTTTCCACAACGTTATTCACTACACGCTTTAATACGAATTAAAAATTGACCGAATATTTGTGAGATTCTCCTGCCTCATCTTTTATAGTATAACTAAGAGTAAGCTTAGATGTATCTATTGCTTTGAGCGTCACACAAAGAAATCCATTTTCTTGTTGATGTTTTAGATTACCGTCGCAAAATGAGAAATTTTGATCCTTGTAATACATACTATCATAGACTTGCCTATTACCATCATTACCATCCGTAATTTTAAAATCAACAGAATAGGAAGCTGTGATTAAAAAAGTCCGCATAGTTTTTTGAATTCTAATTTCACCAGCTCCAAAAGGAAGTTCAACGACCTTTACAGGTACTGGAGCAAAAATACTTCCAAGATTCTCTTGTTGCAACCTTAACAATTTTTGAAAACATCCAGCCTCTTTGAATTCAATCGGTCCTATCTCTTGTTTTAGAGTTTCTCTTCGCTTCTTTTCTTCTGGATCTTTCGAGTTTAGATGTCTAAGGTGATAATAATCCAAAGTTTGAACAACCAATGGTGTCATTTCTACAGTGTCTAGATAAGCCCTTCTTTCTGGAGTTAGTGTTGTTTGTTCTTTAGAGAACATTGTTCCAGACTGGTTTATTCTTAGTTCATGCATTTCTTCTTGTGATAGTTTTGGCGCTTTTGCTCTTTCTTCAGCTTCTCTTTGTCGTTCTTCTAATCTTTCTTGGTTTCTTCTTTCTAATTCTTGTTTTCTTTCTTCGCGTTCTCTTTGTTGTTCTTGTAATCTTTTTTCGCGTTCTCTTTGTTGCTCTTGTAATCTTTCTTCGCGTTCTCTTTGTCGTTCTTGTAATCTTTTGTCGCGTTCTCTTTGTTGTTCTTGTCTTTTTTCACTTACCTCAGAAGACACTGCTCCTCTCGAAAAGTCACCTCTGTTTATTCTCTCAATCAACTGACTGGCACTTAATCTTTCTCCACTTTGTTGACTTGGTTTATTTCCATTAAGAATCCTCTCGAAGACTTCTGCTTCTGATAACCCATGACAATCAAAAGACCCTTCACCCATAGCACTAATCTTTCCAGTTTTGGGATCAACCTTTACTGTAAATTTACCAGCTGCCTTAAGAAAAAATGAAGATAATGCTACTGTAGAAATGAGATGAAAATAAAAAAGTTTTTTCACTGTGCTCTCCTAAATAAAATAAAAAAAATAGACCTCTTTCACTGTCATATAAAAAAACCGCTTACAAGTTTTTTATACAACTAAATTTAATTCACTTTAATTTAGGATTTGTTATAAGAAATAAAAGTTTAAATCGTTTCATTATGAAAATTCTTTCAATTTTATTTTCTGGAACACGTCATAGTTATTGAAGGATCTTTAGAAGTTTTGTGCAATTTTAATCGTGTTTTTATTTTTCAGAGCTCATAAGACAGGCTTGCTTCAGTTGCCTTTTGAGCACTCTAGCTGCGCTTTTAAGTTGATCTGCAGACACAAAAGCTCTTGTGAAATCAGCTGAGATTGTGAAGAACTTCCTAGGATGCGATGGATCATGAGAAGAAGTGTAGAGAATAGTATCTTTCAGAACAGCACCTCTAAGATCAGTACCTCTAAAAATAGACCCTGCAATATCAGCTTCTGTAAAATTAACATCCCTCAGATCAGCAGCTGTAAAATTAGCACTTCTAAGATTAGCAGCTGTAAAATTAGCCCCTTTCAGAGAATCTCCCAAGGCTATTCTAATACGAGCAAACAAAGTATCTCCTGTTTTAAAATCATTTATAGGGAGGCTTCTTTGTTTGTTTGTCAAAACATCCAGACCAAGAGGTAATTCTGTGACTTTTCTTTCCTTTAATACTTGCTGAATTGCTAGAGGTAAGCTAGAAAAATCCTTTGTTTTTTTTCTCTCTAATCTTTCTAGAATTTTAAGTGCAAGGGAGTCATAAGTATCATCTGGAGTGATTTCAAAATTACGAAGAGGTAGAGATTCAGGAAGGATAACATCAACTAGGATGTTATCAGATACTGCTTCTTTAGAAGAACAAAGACCAGCCTTAGCCAAAAAAGTAACACTTGAGGAAAGCACTGTTGTTAGAAAAAATAAAAATTTAAATCGCCTCATAACACCAAGTCTTTACTTCATTAAAAATAATTAGCGACGGCCTTTTTGAAGAAAATCAATATTATCATTGATCACTTTTAGGTGTTGTTTTACTTTTGAGATGTGTTCAGCATTAGGATAAAGTTCTAAAGCATTTTTTAGGTAACTCTTAGCTTCTATTAAATAGGTTCCTCTTGCTTCAAAATCTGTATTAATATGATTAGCTTTTTGATATGCAAGAGCAGCTTGACGACGCAAGTCTTCTACAGCACGGTTAGAAACAGATACAATTTTTTGTTGAGCACTCTCATAAGAACGATCACCTTTTTTCACTTGCTTCAAAAGATCAATAGCCTGAGTGTAGCGATCTCTAGATAAAAGCTCTTCTGCTTGAGTCAAAAGATCTTTAGTTTTTGCTCTCAAGTTTACTCGTTTTACTTCAATGACTCCTACGTTTTCTTCTCCTTCTTCTGTAAAACTATCTTCTTCCTTAAGCGTAGAAGAGATCAAATCAACAAACTCTTTGAAATAATCTAATTTATTCTGAATGGTATGATTGATTAAACTACCTGCTTCTTCTGAACTTGCATACTTTTTTGCTCTTAACAAAAGGTGATAAAATTCAACACTCTGTAAGAATGGATTATTCTCAATCAACTCCACGAGATCAATATTATAAAGAGTGGATAAGTCTGCTAAAGACACTCTTTTTGTTTTTTTAACAGGTGTCTCTAAATCATCTTCTGCCTGCGCGTGGCTCACAAGAAAGTTCTGGAATAAGTTAATCACCAAAACAGCCTGTTCTAAATGATTTCTCTTTCCTTTTCTTAAGAGAACATTCACGCTTTGTAGATTCTTTCCTGAAGCCTGTTCTCTTAAAAGATCAACATAAAGCTTCACTATTTCTCGAGAATCAAAAACATAAACAACTTCCTTCTCCTCAACCTTCTGTGGCACAGAATTAGAAATAGGTTCTCGAACTTCTTGAGAAGCAGAAGAGACACCTTGAGAAGTACTAGCACAGGAATGAAGAAAAAATAAACTTACTATAATAAAAAGTGGATTGACGCATTTTCTACTTAAAAAAAATTTCTTCATTTTTCAGCTTCCTCTTGAGTCCAACTACGACCACTCCAAAACACAGCCCAGTTTGTCATTTTATCATCCTTCATACTACCTACATAGTTCTCTTTTGTCTTACGACTAAATCTCACTATTGCTGGATTTCCGTCTGGATCAAATTTTGGTGCTTTCAATAAATTATGAAACTTAGGATCAATTTTATCCTTATGTCTTACAAGGTCTGCAATTTGAGGTTTCTTTGTTTCTCTTGATTTTGGAAAAGCACTAGATGCCAAAAACAAACCAGCAGCCCCATCTCGCAAAACAAAATAACCATCAGACTTTTCACACTTTAGCTCTGGCATGTGAATAGGATCACATTTTGGTGGAGCAGCTTCTCCACTTTTAAGAAGTTTTCTTGTATTCGTACATTCTTTTTTTGTGCAGCCAAAATATTTCCCAAAACGACCAGACTTGAGTTGCATGTCTGAATCACACTTATCACAAGGAATCAGTGGACCATCATACCCTTTAATACGGAACTGTCCTTCTTCTAAGACTGTTCCTGAACAATCTGGGTATTTACCACACACATGGAGTTGTCTTAACGCATCTATCAAGTAGACATCCATAGCTGTATCACATTTGCTACAACGTTTTTTAGATTGGAGTTCTTCTGCATTACCTTCTTCTTCATCATCAGAATAAGACTCTACTTCTTCCCCAGGAATCAAATTAACAGTCTCTGTACACCGTTCAGAAACAGGCAGAGAGTAACCAGAACATCCAAGAAAAACACCTGTACGTGCTACTCTTAAGCACATAGTTTTGCCACAGCTTGGGCAAGAGATGGAAGGAACCTCAGTTGGTTCAGAACTTCTCATACTTTCTTCTGCTTCTTTTAAAGTTTCGATAAGCTCTTTATAAAATTTATCAAGAACTTCTGTCCAAACAAGATCCCCTTCAGCAATCTGATCGAGCTTTTCTTCTAAGTTTGCTGTGAAATCATAGTTCATAAGATTCTTAAAACTTTCAAGGAGACGAGCAGCTACCACTTCACCCATTTTCAAACAAAAGAATCTTCTCTGCTCAACTTTCACGTACCCACGTTCTTGAATTGTTGAAATAATAGAAGCGTAAGTAGATGGACGACCAATACTTTTTTTCTCAAGCTCACGCACAAGGCTTGCTTCTGTAAATCTTGGTGATGGATTTGTAAAGTGTTGAGATGAATCTAAAGAAATCAGTTTTAAAATTTCTCCTTCAGACATAGGAGGAAGAATAACATCTTGATTATCTTTATTTTTGAGAGCAGGTGGTTGAACTTTTAAGAAACCATCAAAAGTAAGAATTCTTCCTCTTACACGCAGCTCATAATTGCCACACTCAGCACTCACTCTTGTTAAATCATACAAAGCAGGATTCATTTGAGAAGCAACAAACTGCTTCCAAATGAGAGAATAAAGTTTTCCTGCGTCTTGGTCGAGTTGACTTGAAACCACTCTTTCATTCACATCAAGATTTGTTGGACGAATAGCTTCGTGAGCTTCTTGAGCACTTTTTTTGCTAGAGTAAATATTAGCAGAGTGAGGAAGATAAGATTTTCCGTACTTATCTGTAATGTAGTCACGACAATTCTGAAGAGCTTCTGCACCAATATTTGTAGAGTCTGTTCTCATATAAGTGATAAGCCCAGCTTCATAAAGCTTCTGAGCTACCATCATTGTTTTCTTCACACCATAACGAAGTCGCAAGCTACCTGCTTGTTGTAAAGTAGATGTGATATAAGGAGCACTTGGCTTTGAGATTCCTGGCTTTCTCTCAATCGATTTAATTTCGTAAGCCGCATTTTTTAGAACCTTCAAGTCTTCGTCACACTCTCCTTTTGAAAGAGGTCTAAAAGCTTTTTCATTTTTCTTTGTAACCGGAAATAAAATCTTTTTTCCTGTTTTAGAAGTTTCAAGCTCTGCTTTGACTTCCCAGTATTCTTCAGGCTTAAACGCATGAATAGCAGACTCTCTCTCAGAAATCATACGAAGAGCAACAGACTGAACACGTCCAGCAGAAAGACCTCTAGCAACTTTTTTCCACAAGAGTGGAGAAATCAGAAACCCAACAAGACGATCAAGAAACCGTCTTGTCTGCTGTGCGTTAACACGATTTTCATTAAGTGTAGAAGGTGATTTGAAAGCTTCTTGTATAGCTTTCTTTGTAATTTCAGCAAAGGTCACACGCTTATACTTAGACTTATCTCCACCGATAGCCTGCATAAGATGCCAAGCTATTGCTTCTCCTTCGCGATCCAAATCTGTTGCTAAATAGATTGTATCTACTTTTTCAGCTGCCTCTTGCAGTTGTTTCACAACTTTTTCTTTTCCAGGCAAAATCTCGTAAGCAGCTTGCCAACCATTAGATGGGTCAATCCCCATCTTCTCCATTAGCTTTTGATATTTTTCTTGCTCTTTCTGAGCTTCAGTTTGTTTAACTTTTGTTGCACTTACCGTTTTCTTCTGATTTTTTTTCTGAGTTTTTGAGGATCCTGTAGATTTCCCTAAGTCCCTAATATGCCCGACACTAGATTTGACAATATATTGACTCCCAAGAAATTGTCCGATAGTTTTTACTTTTGCCGGGGACTCTACGATAACAAGAGACTTTCCCATAGACCTACTCACCTTCTCATAACTTTCTAATAACAAAAACAAACCACACTGAACTTATTCAATATTATTGTGTTATTAGATCAATAAAACGAACAATCAACAATAATTTAAAAAACCCTTTTAGAATAAGTTTGAGAAACTTAGTAGGGAAAAGTCCTCTGAGAAAAAAAAAGACTAATAGATTCAGAGAACTAGACGGCTACAGGGCGGCTCTTGGGAAAGTCGCTCCCACTTTTCTAGAGTTCTTTAGAAAAAGCATCAAACACTTTTAAACACCAAGAACTTTCACGAAACCACTCTCGCTCTGACAGCAAAAGCCTGCTCCCTTCCTGTCGTAAACAATTTTCTTTCACTGCTTCTTCAAGAAAAGATGTAGATTTATAGACATAAGCAGCTTTCTTTTGAATCAACTCCAAATCCACACCACGAGAAGAACGAAGACCTGCTCCAATATACTCAAGCAGCCAAATAGAAGGAGACCTCTCTTCTACCTGGAAGTGATCTCCTAATTGCTCACTTTTGCCATCCCAGCTCATCCATTCTTCAGGTAGTTTTTGGTTACAAAAGTTTTTCTCGCGTCCCGTGTACTGATAACGCAGACCAAAAGGAGTCTTGCGGGAAGGGAGGTAACCACAAGCCCCTGCTCCTACGGCTAAGTAGTACTGATCTTGCCAATAAAGCCAATTATGACGACAATTTTTTCCACCTTTTGACCAATTAGACACTTCTTCATGATCATAGCCTCCGTCTGCTAGAGAAGATCTAGCCATTTCATAAAAACTTTCTAAAGTTTGATCACTAGAAGCTTGCAGTTTTCCTCGCTCGTGAGCTCGTCCAAGAGGAGTTCCTGGCGCGTAAGTCAGAAGATAAAGGCTTGCGTGATCTGGCGATAGTTGCTTCAACTGAGAAAGCTCTTTTTCCCAGTCCCCAAGGGTTTGTCCATTCCAACCGTAGATAAGATCTAAATTTATGGAGTCAAAATATTTTCTCGCCCTTTCATAAGCAAGAGGAACCTCTGAAGCTTTATGCTTCCGCGTTAAAGCTTCAAGACCTGCAGACGAAAAGGACTGCACACCACAAGAAATTCGATTGAACCCAAGGCTTTTCCAAAAACAAAGATTTTCCTCTGACATATTATCCGGATTTGCCTCAAGAGTGATCTCAGCACCTTCTGCTAAAAAAGGCTCTAGTAAAGAAAAAATATTTTCATACTCTTTTGTAAAAAGACTTGGAGTCCCCCCTCCTACAAAAACAGAACCAAACATGTACCCCTCTGGAATCAAAAAGGTTTTGATCCAAAAATCCAGATGACTCTGAAGAGCACTAAAATATGAATCTACAAACTCCCCTGTCCAACGAGCTGTTTTCACAAAATCACAGTAATGACAAAGAAAACGGCAAAAAGGGATGTGTAAATAAAGGCCTATAGTTTTCGTCTTCTGCTTCAAAAAAGCCTCTCTGAGATTAAGAAATAAAAAGGAAAAACCGTAAGATAGAATAAGACATTCTTACTAGCAACTAAAAACGAGATAAACTTTATGACTATTTTTAGACTCTACTTAATGAATAGACTGAAAGAAGGAACAGAAAACACAGATGGAAAGAACCCTCGAGGTTTTCTTGAAAGAAGAAAACACAAACGTTTTTCAGTTAAAGATAAAAAAATATTAGCTTCTAACGCAGATGACCTTCTTCTCATGAAGAATATTTCTCAAGAAGGTTTTAACACAGAAACAAATGAAAGAACATTTTCACGTTTAGAAGTGGGTGAGGTGTATGCCTGCAAAATTAGATACCGAAAAGAAAACTATACTTGTGAAGCTGAAGTTCGTTGGAAAGAAAAACTCTCAGTTGGTTTTTCTGTAAAAAACCCTGACACTTCTATCAGTCATTTTATTACACGACTCATACTCCCTCAAAAAATAGCAGACACTCTCGAGAAAATTGAGGAAAAAACAACTCTTGAAAAACTTATTCCTAATATGACTTGGTACATGGGAGAACAAGAAACTCATGTTGTCACACAAAAAATAGGTGGCTACCTAAAGTGGTTGATCAAAACAAAAGAGTTTCTCATCTACTATGACTTAAAAGAATTAAGAGCTACAAAAGAAGAAAGATCTCTTTCTCCTGAAATCATAAATTTTTTCTTTTCTAATCCTAACAATGTCTCGTTTTTTCAAGCTAAAAAAGATCATATAACTTTTATAGAAGATATTTTGATGGCATCGGATTTAGATAAAAAAGAAGAAATCCTTGATACTCTTTCTGAAAACAAACACTCTGAAGTAAGGCTATTTAAAGTAAAAAATTAATCTCCCCACACACCAAAAAACACATACATTTTTTTAGAAAATATTCTTACACTCCATTTTAACTTGCCCTCTAGAAATTTTTAGAAGAAAAATAAACAGTGTACTTTTTCTAAAAAAGGAACTTTTTATGAAGAGAATATTCCCTAGAGTACTTTTCTTTCTCATTCTAAATCAAATGAGTGTTATTCCCTTAGAAGCTTCCACAAAAACTCTTCTTAGAATTGAAAAAATCAAAGCAAGTAATCTTTTATTAAACCCAATTGAAGACGGTGAACTTTCTGTTAATGCAGTTGTAAGACATCTGCAAAAAGAAGATGGAACTGTCACAGTTATAATGGAAATTTTGCCTTCCACAAAAAATCAAAACTTCAAACAAAACCAAAGACTTTTACTTTCAAAAAAACTAGGTTTTAAAACAAGTTTTTCTAAGAACACAGATATTGTCATATTAGATTTTCAAGATTTTCACAGGAGGACACTAAAAAGAAGAAAGAAACAAAAACTTTCTGAAACTGAGAAGGAAAATTCAACTTATCTCGAAAAAAAAATAACGGTAACATTAGGGGAAGATACTCTCCTTTTTTATAACCCACTCACCAAAGTATCCGCATCACTTGAGTTCAAAGCCCCATATTCTCCTCTTGAAGCCTTTCAACTTATTGTATCTAGCTATAAATAGAAGACTAATCTCTCTCTTCATTGACACAAAGACATGTTTTATGATACCAGTTTAAGAAAATTATTTAGTTACACTTTTCTTATGGCAATCTCTATCATGAAAAAACTCTCAATAAAAATCGAAAAAGTAATCTATGGTGGACTTGGCCTTGGCACCTATGAGGGGAAAAAAGTTTTTATTCCTGAAACTTTTACAGGGGACTCTGTTCACTATGAAGTAACTAAAGATCATAAAAACTATTCAGAAGGAAGAGTTCTTCAAACCCTAGAACAAAGCTCTCACCGAATTCCTTCTCCTTGTGTTTACTCAGAAAAGTGTGGAGGCTGTCAGTGGATCAACATTGATTACAAATCACAACTAGAAGCAAAAGCTTCTTTTATCCAAGAAGCTTTTGAGCGCCTTGGTGGATTAGAAATTAAAAGCCCTATTCCCATGACACCCTCTTCACAAAGATTTCACTATAGAAACAGAATCCTTCTGAGAGGGACTCTAGAAAATGGGAAAGTGACCGTTGGCTTTTTTCAAAAAGAAAGCCATACACAAATACCAATAAAAAAATGCATGATTGCTCATGAAGCTCATAATAGGCTCATCCATTACTTGAATGAAGTCACACTCGAAAAAACGAGATCTCAAAAATTCCGCTTAGAAATTCAAGTTCAACCAAAACTCTACGAAAATAAAAGCCCTTGCCTTCTGATCACTCTTATTCCTATTGAGAAAAAGCACGAACTTCAAGATCTTTGCTTAGCTCTTGAAAACTATCCGGAGACGCTTTTTCTGACCTATCTTAATGAAAATAAAAAGTCTCCTTTTTTTCTTTTCGAAGAAAATTCAAGACTTGAGTTTTACGGAAAACCAGGGATTTTTCAACAAATCAACACAGAAACAAACAAACTACTAAGAGAACAAGTAAAACGCTTAGTTGAAAAAACAAAAGCAAATTCTATTCTTGATCTTTACTGTGGATCTGGAAATCTTTCACTTGAATTATCTGATGGAATAAGAAAGATCACTGGTGTTGAGGTTAATAAAGCTTCTATCGAAGTCGCTAGTTATAATGTCAAAAAAAATTCTCTCTTGCTTATAAACTACAAATCCCAAAGCGCTCAAGAGTTTCTTCAAGAACAAAAAGGATCAGGCTTAACTGACCTTCTAATCCTTGATCCTCCAAGAAGAGGAGCAAAAGAAGATCTCATTTATATTAAAAAGCTAAACCCAAAATTTATTTTATATGTCAGCTGTGACCCCACAACAGCAGCTAGAGACTACAAAACACTGAGCGATTCCTATACCCTTGAATCCTTAGAAGGCTTTGATTTCTTTCCACAAACTTATCATGTAGAAACCCTCTTACTCTTAAAAAAGAAAAATTAACCACCTAAAATAGGAATCTCTTCACAAGCCCGGTAGCGAGGTTCTTGTTCCCATCCTTTTTCTGAAAAATCTGGGTAAAGATCTCTTCTCTTCATCATACGATAAGACATTTCATCTAAAGCTTTTTTCTTGAGAGCTTGCTGTCTAAAGGATTCACAAAGAATTTGTCTTAGTGTGTTTTCACATTGAGTAAAAGGCTTACGATCACCCAAAAAGCAACCTTCTATTTTTGATTCATCTAAGCAATTTTCTCCTCGCTCACGAAGCTCTTCCTTATAGGCTTCAAGAGTAAAAAAAGATTTTTCATACTCTTCTTTGTTAAAACTTAACTGACTAAGAGCTTGCTTTGCTCTTTTAGAAATCTTCTGCATCTCAAGATACCTATAATAAAGACCACTTAAAATATCTTTATTTAACCGGGGAATAGGAAAATCACCCTCTAAGAAATTCCCCAAAGAACTTGTAGCGTACAAAAGAGGAACTGCTTCACTAGAATTTGTACTCTTTATATAACCATTAAAACTTTCTAGTATCCGAGAAAAATCCATAAATTGATCAACCCTAAGAAGAGATTCAAATTCTCTAATTCCCTTACCTCCTTGAGCAAAAATTTTAATCGAAATCTCTCCAAGAGATCTTGCTTTTGACATAAAATCTTTATAAGAAGCTTCAAAAGAAGCATCATAAAAAAACCCGCGTGAAATAATAGAAAGCTTTGTTTCTAATTCTTTTTTCTGCTTTTCTTCTACGTTTTTCACACTAAGAAGAGCAAAAACTTGGACCCCTCTTTTTTCCTCTACTACAAATTCATGACCACATCTCCTTCTAATCTCAATAGGAGTCATCTGAGAAAACTCTTTTTTTAAACGAGGATTACTGAGGGAGTAAGTCCCATAATCCATGTTCAAGCTAACAAGCCAGTTTAAGTTGCTCTCTGCAAAGTCGTATTCAGAGTTATAAGCTACAGATGCTGCAAGTTTTGTAAAAAAAAGTCTTCCTTCAAAATAAGCTGAAAATCCAATCTTGCTATGAAGCTCCCTCATAGAAGATACCCCTGAAATTTCAATAGAAGATCTTTGAAGACGATCCCCAGAAGAAGAGGCAATACCATCCCATTCTAAGCAGCGCAACTGTGCTTTATCTGGATCAAATGGATTGAAACCAGATCCTAAATAAAAACGAGAAGTAGGATGAGGGTAATGCATTTCTGCAAATAAAACAGATGAACACAAAAAAATCATACACCGAAAAAAAATATTTTCCATTTTTATCTCATTTATAAAATAAAAGTTCATGAGTAAGCAAGGGATCTAAAATTTTCTTTCCGTTTGTTAAATGGAACATTTTCTTTCCCTGCCTAAGATAATTTACATAAGAAAGAGCGACTGGAGTCGCAAAAGAATTAGACATATTAAAATCAGACGATAAATAAAAACCAGCGTAGGGCATCTCTAAAATATCTCGCTTTTCTTTTTCTTTAAACTTTTGCCCTTCAGCTTCATCAAAACCACTGTTAATATAAAAGTCAACCACAGGCCAAAGATTTTTCTGAGATAAAGGAATCCTATCACGCAACACTCTTTGTGAAAAATTTTCACCTTGAGGAATAAAGCTTGTCCAATAGGAAACTCTCAAAAAATTATCTCTTTTCTTTGCTGCAAAATTTCTAGAATCTTGCCTATCAAGATAGCTTCTTTCATACGTATTAGGGAGAGCTTGAAAGAACAAAACAGAAGGAGCCCCTTCTGAAAGAAGGTCTAAAAAAAGAGTTTTTTCTCTTAAGTAAAAAGACATTTCTTCAAATGACAGCTTATCATTGCACATTCTTTTGTTATGATTTTTTAAAGAAAGAATGGTAGAAGCATACGAGATATTTACGTAGTTGATATTATATTTTTGAATAATCTCTAAATAACTCTCAGCTGTTTTTTTAAAAAAATCATGAATTTCTTCTCTTTTTTTTCCTATAGAACAAAAAGTTTTATTTGACACTTCTGGAAAACTACCGACTACAAATTGAGCCTCTGGATTGTAACGAGCTAAAATATCAAAAACGCGTTGTCCATGAGGAGCTTCGGGTAACTGAACCCCTTCCCACTCCATCTTATGATGAAGTTGCAAGAGCTTGTAGTGATCTATTTCTAGATCTTCTATTTTTTTTCCTTTTTTTTCACACTCTTTTACAAGAGAAAAAATATCTCCTAATGCTTTTAATGTTTTTACTCTAGGGTGATACTCAAAAACAAAGTCTCTTTCTTCTTCTTCAACTTTAAACAAGGCTAAAGCTCTATTTTTGTTTTGATAAAACAAACTTGGAAAATTTTGTTCTCTTTCCGAATCTATAATCAAAATTCTTTGATCAAGAGACGACTTTTCCAAAGAAGAATTTTCAAACTCAAGATTTTCATGAGAACAGTCTCCACCTTCTAAACATGTTTTTTCTTCTTCTAATATCATACTTCTCAAAGCTCTTTCTTCTGGCAAAAGAACCCTTGACAAGGCAGAGCCACAAGAACTTTGAAAAAATAAAGCAATCAAAAAGAAGATTTTTTTCATAGGTTCACCCTAGGCCTTCCAAAATTTTTATAATTTTTCTTGCCTCTTTACTATTAGACACAGCATCTGGATAAAGATTAGCTAAAGCTCGTGAAAAAATTCTTTTGTATTTTTTATCATAATTCAATGAGGAGAATAGATGACTTGGGTTTTTATATATTTCTTCTTTACCTTCCTGTTCTACTAGAGCCATGATCAATTCCACCATATCTTCTGCAGCTCCTGGATAATTCTTATTCTTATTCCATTCATGAAGAAGTTCATTGATCATATCTCTTAAAACAAAAGATCCTTTGTCTCTAGCTTCTTCTTTTATCACATCTAAAGCAAAAATTCTCATATACGCTTGATTTTTTCTAAACGACAAAGAAACCCAGTCAAGATTAAGGAGCGTTTTCCGAGCCAACAGAAGAACCCCTTCATTTTCTAAAAAATCTTTAGTCACAAGAGATTCTTTGCTCAGAACTTCTTTTTTCTTTTCATAATGTTCTAAACTTTTATCTTCAAAATTCTTTAGAAGTTCAGGACTTAAAAAATTTTTATCCTCAAAAAATTCTTTTCTTTCTTTTTCCTTTGGTTCTTTTTTATGACTAGTAGTTTTAAATCTATCTATCTTTTCAGAAACCAAAGCACTGATACTGGAATAACTAGAACTGCTTTCGCAGAAAAAAAAGATCAGCGAGAAAAAAAATAATGCGAAAAGAAAATATTTCATACTATTTATCTCTCTCTTATTAGAACTTGATTTAAAAGATCTTCTAAAGAAGCTTGCCAGTACTGATCCCCAACAACAAGATCGTTAGCAAAAATGAGGTGCTCTTTTGGATTTTTGGTATCTAAGGAAAAATTAACAACATCTTTCTTAAAAGGCATTCTCTCTATTTTTTCAATAGAAACAACGTCTCCTGCCATAGACAAAAGACTATCCGTTTCTTTTAAATCTTTTGCTTGAATCATCACTCCACTAGAAAGAAGAATAGGATGTTTTTCTGTTAGCAGAAGAGGATCTTTTCCTTCTGCTTTGATTTTATAAATTTTTTTAAGCTCTTTTCCAAAAGTTTTTAAGCGGATTTTTTCAGACCCATACTCAAACTCATTTAAATAAGAACTCTCTTTCAAATGAGACACCAGAAGGTCTTTGTCTTTTCCAAAAACAATTTCTTCTGCTGTTTTTTTCTCTTGTAAAAGCACTCCATCAAGAACGATTTGAATCAAAGTTTCAGGAGCAAAACACCCGCAAGGACAATGACCTCCAAACTGTCTTAAGCCCTCTCCTTCGAAAGGATCACACAAAGGGTAAGATCCTAGTTTCTTAAGATCATTGTACTCCTCCTCTGTGACACATTTTTTTTCAAGAGCATATTTTCTTCTTGCTTCACAAGTGCTTTGATCAACTCCTTTACTAGCACACCTTAAAGCAGGATCTCCCGACTTATTTCCCACAACCCTAGACTGAGCATAAAGACAAGTTTGAAAAACTATAGAAAAGAAAAAAGACAGGGTAAAAATGCGCATGAAAAAAGCCTCCTTTTTGTTTTTTTTTAAAACCTAAAGAAAACTTTAATCAAAGAAAAAGAATAGGATCGAGTGACATCTAAAACTTTTTGTCACTTGATGTTTAGGAATGTTTTTTACGACTAGCAATAAAGAGGTAAATTATAGAAAAGGAAAAAGCAGGAATCATAGGGTAAGTAGCAAAAGGAAGAGAGCTGAGCGGCCAAAGCATACTTAAAATTCCACCAAGCAACATACCAATAGCAGCATGTTTGGCTTCTAGTGGCTTAAAATAAAGACTAGCAATAACAAGAGGTCCAAAACTACAACCTTGCCCAACCCAAGCATAGCGAACAAGAGCATCAATAGAACTACTCCCAAAAGAAGCAATTCCAGCAGCAAGAAGAGTAATTACAAGGATACTAAGCCGAGTAGCATAAACACTTTTCTTACCCTCAAGTTGAAGCACATCCTTTGCTAGAGATGTAGCTGACACCATAATTTGAGAATCCACAGTAGAAATAGTTGCTGCTAACATGGCACAAAAAACAAAACCTGCTAAAATCGGACTAAATACTTCTGTCACAATACGAATAAAAAGAGCATCTTCCGCAAGAAGCTCCCCTCCAAAATAAGCCTTTGCTATGACACCAACAGAAAGAGAAGTTCCTAGAGCTAAAATTTGCCACACAAGTCCCACATACTTGGACTTTCTTACACTTTTTACAGAATCAATTCCCATAAACTTAACCAAAACATGAGGAAGACCAAAGTATCCAAGGCCCCAGCTAAGAGCTACTGCAATACCATCTAAAGTAAAAAAACTTGTTGTGCGAGGATCTTCTGAAAAGTAGTGAGAAGCCGATGAAAAAATCTCTCCCCAACTAGAACTAGTGGCAGATTTCATAGCAAAAGGAACAAGAAGAAGCATAGCAAGAAGAAATAAACCCTGAAAAGCTCCTACAACAGAAATAGCAAAAAAACCTCCAAGAGTAATATAAATCATAATCACAAAGGCACTGAGCAAAACTCCAGCAATGAGAGGAAATCCAAAGAGATGATTCATAAGAAAACCAATCCCCTTGAGGCCAGAAGCAATGTAGAAAAGAAAAAAGAAAATACAAAAAACACAGCTGATAAAACGAATAAGACCACTTTTATCTTGAGCGGATTTTGATAAAAAATCTGGAATTGTCTCACTTTCAAGCTCTTCTGAACGTGCTCGTAATCTTGGAGCAATAAAATGCCAATTAGCAGCCATACCAAGGACAAGACCAATAGGCGTCCAACACTGAACCCAACCAAAAGCATAAACAGAAAAAGGAAATGCAATAAAAAGCCAACTACTCATATCACTGGCATGAGCTGAAATAGCAGTGACCCAATAGTTAATCCGCCGTCCACCTAAATGAAAATCTTGATTAGATCGACTCGAGAACGATGCTAGCCCACCAATGACAAGAAGTAAGATAATATAAGCAGAAAAAGCTAGTAAAAGGGAAAAGTTCATAATAACAATCTCTTAGAAAGAATCATACCTAGTCGTAAAAAACTATAGTCTACCACACGCTACCTAAAAGCTCAAAGCAAGAAAGGCATAACATCTTGGAGTTTACAGAAAGCAGCATAAAGTGAATAATTAAGTTTCTCTCATTTTAAAAATGAGACTTTAAAAAAAGGAATCTGAAATATTATGATGCGTCTTTTATTTATTTTTATCACTCTTTGCGTAGTTTCTATTCTGATAAGCCTTCTTGGTTTTGATTTAAGATATGAAAATTATTGGTCCTATCACGGAATTTTTCTTCTTTTTTTCCTAAGCATATTTCCAAGGCTCACTCTTCTTATTTCCTCTATTCCCTTTGGTGGGCTCTTCTGGTGGGTTGGATTTTTATTTTTCCCAAGGTATCTTATTGCTTTTCTAGCCACTATCAACTACTGGCACCAAAATCCTCTTCTTGTAACAATTGCTTGGTTTATTGCTATTGGCGGAGAAAGCTCAGAAAAGTACTACATTAGACGTCGTGTCTATTATACAAAAAAAAGATATCAAAAAAACGAAGACGTGATTGATGTGGAAGCACTAAATAATTAAGTAACTGATGTTACGCACTTTGTTTTTTTAGTATAGTTATTTCATGAAAAAACAAGATTTAGAACTTTATACAGATTATTTACTAAGTAGTTTCACTTCTGTAACCGCAACAGGCTTGTCTCGCATGACAAATGGTGCAGTGAGCCAT
>CANFEH010000010.1 GCA_947445855.1 Zetaproteobacteria bacterium | reverse complement strand
TTATCTTGGGATCTCGCTCAACTCTAAGCATCCCAAAAAATCGTGTGAACAGATGACGGCAATAAAATTTTTCTTCGAGTGCAACATTCTGGGATAGTCGCATTTTTTGTCCTAAAAAACCTCAATTATTTTACATAATTGGTATAACCTCCGGGGAGCTAATTTTGTAGGGGCTAGGCTCAAGGGTTCTAGGTTCGAAGAATGTGACTTTAGCGGGGCTGATTTCAGTATGACTAATTGGGGCGAAGCTACGTTTGAAAATTGTTTAGAAAGAGGGGCGCTTTGGTGGCCTAATAATAACGTACCAGCAAAATCAACCTCTCAGCAAACAACAGTCCAATGTTGCAATCTATTATAGACCGTCATTGCCGCTTGAGAGTTTCATAACAAAAAAAGCTTCTCTTTCTCTGTTAGTTTGTCCCTAGGCTTAAGCTCCTCTTCATGTTAATATCCAAGCATAAGAAGATTTCAGCAAGAAAAACTAAGTTTATTAGAAATAGACCTCTAAAGACGTGCGATAAAAGCAAATGACTAAGCCAGTACAAATTATAGCTGCCATGGATATTGGCTCAAATTCTCTTCACATGCTACTGGCGTATGTGGATGAGCGCGGAAGACTTGTAAGTCTTAAAAGCTATAAAAAAATTCTTAGTTTGGGGGCTTCGCTCACGAAATCACAGCATCTCACAGATATCGCCCTAGAGAGTACCTATCAAGCTATTGAAAAAATGAAGGAGCGAGCTCAGTATTACCGCCCACTCTTTATTGTTGTAGCTACTCATGCTGTGCGTGTGGCAAAAAACAATGAAGAACTTCTTACTAATATCTACAAAAGAACAAAGCTAAAAGTAAGAATCATACCAGGAGAAGAAGAAGCTAGACTCATGGGACTAGCTATTAGTCGAAGCTTTTTTCTGAGAGATAAAACTATACTTTGTCTTGATGTTGGTGGAGGGTCGACAGAAATAGCACTTTATAGAAATGGAAAGCCTATTTATCTCAAGAGCTTAGAGCTTGGTTCTGTGACTCTCACGACAAACTACTTGAAGTATAAAGGCAAAAATTTAAGCTATGAACACATTGATCAACTGCAAAAAGCAATTCTAAAAACCTTAGCACCTGTTGTCACAGAACTTAAAAAGTTTTCTTTTAAGCGTTCTGTGATTTGCTCAGGCATTGGTAAGACTTTGGCTTTTATGGACTATAGAGATCAAACAGGAAAGAGGCTTAAAAATCCAGATCGTTACTCTCTTAGCAGAAAATCAATTAATAACTTTAGTCGAAAGCTATCTCAGCTTAAGCAATCTTCTATGATTCGTAATCAGTGGAAAATTAGCACAAACCGCTCAGAGATTGTTTTGGCAGGAACTCTTGTCCTCCAAGCCTTAACAGAGGAGCTGAAGATCCCTTGTTGGAAGATCTCTAACTATGGTATCAGAGAAGGAATTGTTCTTGACACACTCCCAAGCTCTCCTAAGGATACAAAGTAAAATTTTATGTCGAGCACTATAAAACAACTAAAGAGTGTAAGACAAAGCATCTTGCACAAAGAAGAGCGATTAATTTTCCTCTATGGAGATAATGAGTTTCTTCTTGGTATGGCTACGGATGATTTGCAGCTAAGTCTTTCAAGAAAAGGTATTTCTTCTTTGAGACAAGAAGCAAAGAGTGAAAATAGCGAGAGTTTCGAAGAAAAATTCTTACAAGAGTCCTTATTTGCTGAAGAAATTAATTATATTTTTGTAAATGCTGAACAAGCACCAAAGCTTCCTCAGTTACTGCAAGAGGTCTCTCACAAAAAAAAGTTAACAAACACACTCCTCATTGTTTACAACAAAGCTAGTGTTCAAAACGTGCTAAAAACAGAACTTAAAAGATTAGAAGCAGTTGAAATTCTTTGTAACAGCCCAAAGCCATTTGAACAAAAAGATATTTTCCAGTTTCTTTGTGAAAAAGAAGGTCTTAACTTAGATCAAAAAGCACTTGATGCTCTTGGGGAACAGTTTGGAAATAACTTTACAGGGTTTCAGAATGAGCTTCATAAGCTCTCTCTTATCAAAGGGCGCACATCAGAGAAGCTTTCTTGGTCTGAAATCAAGAATTTTGTTGAAGGACTAAGAGAAGAAGAAGCCTTTCAACTTACGAGTTTACTACTCGAGAAAAAACTTCCAGAAGCTCAAGCACGCATGACTCATCTTCTTCATACGGGAGATAACGGTCTTTCTATTCTTGGGATAATTAGCTATTTTTGCCGTACAGCTCTTTATCTTAAATCTGAAGCTTCATCTCTTAAGAAAATAGGATCTTCTTCTAAGTTACCAAATTTTCTAAGAAATAGGTATAATAGGCATATGCACTTACACTCGGAAGCTTCTCTAAGAGAAGCTCTGAGGCGATGTGTAGAGGCCGACCTCTTTTTAAAATCAAGAGGAAGAAGTCAGCAACTGATTCATCTCAGTCAGATTATTTTGGCTCTCTAACTTATTGCCTCCTCCTTCCCTCAAGTGTTTTTGCATAAAAATTATAAGCGATTTTTAAAAGCTTATCCTAAACTTTTTAGGAGAAGACTCATGAAGAGAGTGAAATTTTTACTTCTTGTTCTTTTTTTTAAAGGAAAACTTCTCAGTGGGAATACTTCTTTTGTGGAGGCTGTCCCTATAGAATTTGATCCTGATCAAATAGAGCTTCTTAAAGAAGATGCCCCCTTTAAAGAAATAAGACTTCTTGAAAAGCCTGTTCTTTGGATTTTAGGTCAAAATTTCTTGTGGCGTTTCACAATAGAAAAAAAAGAACTCGAACAAATCAAATTTGGACAAGAACTTTTTCAAAGTTTTGAAATTCAATCTGTTTTGCAAGATAAAAATACTCTTTACCTTGCAAGTGATAAGAACTTGTTTCAAATTGTTGATGATGAGAAATTGCTTTTTTACTCTTATAAATCTCTCTTTGAAAACAAAACTGTTACAAGAGCTCTTCAAAAAGATCCTCTGGGGTTTGTTCACTGGGTGACAAATCACGGCATTCAAACGATCAATCCTCTGACAAAAGAAGTTTCTCATATAAAAGAACTTTCCTTGTCTGAAGAACCTTTTTTCTACGCTTTAGAACAGAACAAAATTTTTTTCTTAAGAAATAATCATGTGCTTGAAAAAAGAACTTCTCACAAAAAAGAAAAACTTCTTTTAGATGCAAAAGAAAAACTTAGCTTTATTGATAGCGATGATTCTTTTCTCTATGTTTTTAGTTTGAAAAGCTTATTTATTTTTGATGTTGAAGGTTCTTTTATTCAAAAAATCCCCATTAAAGACATGCATAATTTAGTGGCTGCAAAGGTTACTAAAAAAGTAGATGCTTATTTTTTTAAAGATCAAATCTTAGAAGTTCATAACAAAGAGAAAAAAAAGAGCTATCACTACTCGCTTAAAAGCTTGAAACAGGAGAAAATTATTTCTTTTGACATTAATCAAACATATCTAGTTACTCGTTCTAAAAAAAACATAGCTCTTTTTAGATTGGAAAACGGATTATGAAAAATTTTTTTGTTTTTCTTTTCTTTTTATTTTCTTTTTCTAGTTTGGCTTTTGGAAGTGAAGAAGATTTCTTACAGTCTTATGGAAAGTTTCAAAAAATTATAGAAAAAAATCAAGCTTTGGCAGAGATCACAACTGATATTAGAGAGTTTTTAGAAGCTAAGAAAAGTGGTTTCAGAAAAAATCTTGACTCAAGAATATGGAAAAGGCTGTTTTCAAAAAAGAGTCATCTCAATGACGAGTTTAGTGAGAGTTGGGCTCAAATTCTTCTAAACAAGAATTTTGAAGAGCCATTTATTTTAGGCGAAGCAGAGGATTATCAAATTGATCATTTTGTGAGTAAGTTGTTTCAAAAAAATGATAACTCTCATGAAAACACAAAAAATATACTAAAAAATTTCATAAGAGATCAGCTTTTAATAGAGCATATTGCCACAAAACCAGATGAACTTTTAGAAGAGAAATACATTGCAGAAAAAGCAAAATCTTCTCTTCTTCATAAAGTTTTGCTAGGAGTTTTTTATGATGCAGAAAGCAAAAAAGAAGAATCCATAGATGTTTTAAAGCAAGCTCTTGAAGAACTTAAAGAAAATGAGTCTTTCAAGTATTTAAGTTTTCAGGTTTTAAATATTGTAGCAAGAAATGAAAGACACACTGCTAAGCGGTTTGAATCTGCTAAAACTTATCAAGAACTGACTGATCTTTGGAAGTCTCAAGGGGAATCTCTTTTCCCACCATCTCTTAGAGGGCCAGAACGTTCTCTTGATAAAATAAATGATCTCTTATGGTCTGCTCGCTATCAAGCTTTGATAGGAGAGAAAAAACTTGCAGAAGATGAAATTAGCGCTGTTTTTTTAGAAATAAAAAAGCAAGGAAAGAAGTCTCTAAACTCGAAACAGCGCAGCACGCTCCTTGGGTATTTGTTTGAAGCTTATCATCTGAAAATTTTTAGACTTTCTTTTTATTATGGAGATTTCAAGTTAGGGACAGAGCTAGCAGCTAAAGTCTTAGAAGAGGAAAAAGTTCCAAATCATTGGATAGAGGATTTCCATTGGCTTCTTGGTTTTGGATTTTATCTCCAAGGAGAAACTAAAAAAGCTGTGACTGCTTGGGAAAATTATTTGTCAAAAAGAAAATACGCATCCAATAAAGATCAAATTTATTTTTGGTTGGGCAGGAGTTATAAAAAATTAGGCAAAGAAAAAGAAAGCAAGTTTTTTTTGGCTAAATTAGAAAAAGAATTTCCTTTTAGTTTTTACACAGTCGTCACTTCAGATTTAACAAACTTCTTTCCTAAAAAAACGACAGAAGAAAAAAAAGAAACGAGAAGAACTGAAGAGATTGACAAGAACAATAAACTTTTAATATCTCTTGTAAGAGCTGAAATTCTTATAGCCTCAGGGCTTACAGAGTTAGCTCAAGGAGAACTTGAAAACACCTACTATCTGACAAGCCCAAGAAAATTCACAACAAAAAACTTAGATTTTTATTTGTATCTTTCTAAACTTTTTTTCCATGCTGAAATGTACCCTCGAAGTATTGCTCTTACAGAAGCTCTTTCAAAGCAGTACCCTGATTTTTGGAAAACTGTACCTGAAGCTTTATCTCTTTATTATCCTGATGCTTTTAAAAATGACTTTGAAAAAGTAAGTAAAGATTTTTCTATTAAAAAAACATTACTTCTTTCTATCAGTAGAAAAGAAAGTCTTTTTAATCCAAAGGCTAAGAGCCCAGCGAACGCTCTTGGACTTATGCAACTAATCCCTAAAACAGCTTCTATTCGAGCAAAAGAGCTTAGTTTAAAAAATTTTGAGCCTGAAAAAGATTTGTTTGTTAAAGAAACAAACTTAGCTCTATCTGGTTCTTATCTAAAAAAACTAGATGAGCTCTACAGAGGCGACTTAAATAAAATAGTAGCAGCCTACAATGCAGGTGAGTTTTGTGTGGATAAATGGTCTGAGACGATTCAAGTAGAGGATGATATTGCGTGGGCTGAGTTGATTCCATTTGGAGAAACAAGAGATTATGTAAAATCTGTTTTAGTCAGTGAAAAGTTTTATGAGCATCTCTTAAAAGAAAAAAAAGCACAAGCTAGTCATTTAATGACCTATACGGGGAAGTACTTTAGCCTCTGAAGGATTGCAGAAGAAAGGATTTGAGTCTCTTGCAATCATGTATTCTTGACTAATACCTTTCTTCCTTGATAAATGACGTTTTAAAATTTTAACAACGTCTCTAAACTGAAATCTTTCAGCTCTTTCAAGAGCTGTTTCTTGTCTTAAGGCAAAAGTTTTTAGATTTGTTTTTATTTCTTTTTTAAGTAGATGGTTAATTATTTCTATTTCTCTAGAAGAAACTGCTAAATGTAAAAAACTATTTCCAAACTCATCTTGAATGTTGAGAGGAAGAAAAGGAAGAAATTTTTTAACTTGTTTGATTTTTCCTTGTGTAATGAATTTTCTAAATTCACCTATTGTTGGTATTCTTTCACCATCGACTATTCTTTCATCTATTATTTTTGGAAATGTCCTAACTCTTGGGGTAGCTAGTCGTGCAGTAATGACAACTTCTTCTAAAGGAAAAACAGTGATTGGAGCGTCTAGAGAAGCTATCGCAAGAGGAGGGTTTTCTAAGTCATCACTTGCATAAATTTTGAGAGAGGGATTTGAGTAAAGTAAAAAAAAGAGCAAAGTTTTTAAATAGAAACTCATCTCCATTTCTCCTTTAGAGAGATTTTAAAAGCTTCTCAAATTGAAACATAAAAGAAATATTTTTAAAGATAAAGCTTTTTTAACTGAATGTAATGCATAGAAGCCATTCGGAGGTAACCTTCAATTTCTTCTCGTGTAAGATCTCTCACAACACGTGCAGGACGTCCTTGTATCAAGACTTTACTAGGATATTTTTTACCGGGAGTTAAAAGACTTCCTGCAGCAACAAGACTTGATTCTCCCACAACAACTCCATCAAGAACACAAGAGTTCATTCCAATGAGACAAAAGCTTTCTAAAGTACAACCGTGTAAAGTTACAGAGTGACCAACTGTGACATGATTTCCGATCTGAACACTCGGGCCATCATGGTTTACATGAACAACAGAGTTGTCTTGAATATTAGAACCTTTTCCAATAATAATAGAATTCACATCCCCTCTGCACACGACATTGTACCAAAGGCTTGAATCCTCTCCTATTTGAACATCACCAATTAAACGAACTCCTTCTGCTAAAAAGACTGAAGGATGAATTTTAGGTTCTTTGCCTTGAAAGTGACGCAGAGTTATATCAGTTGTGTTTACTGTCATAGAGTCTCCTTACAGCTTGAAAAATTTCTTGAAAGCGAATAAAATAGAGGAACCACAAACAAAGTATTTAAGGCTTACCATATGAAAATCACAGAAGAAACTTTGTTAGAAGAGCTTAAACTTCCTTACTTAGAAACGATTCTTGAAGAAGTTTTTTTGTTAGACTCTCATCAGTCGCTAAAAACAGTAGGAGAACTTAGCTCTAAAAGCGGCTTACTCCTAGATGAAACAAAAAGTCGCCTTTCTAAACTCCAAAAACAAAGCAAAAATATTCAATACAAAGGTGAACTTCCTCCTGCAGGAGAATGTATTTATCTTGATGTGTCTTTAGAAAAAATGAGCCTAGGCAAATCCTTTCAACCTCTAAAACATTTATGTGACCATGAATTCAAAAACGGTTTGTTAGAATTAAAAAAAAGCGAGCACTTAATTCTTGTTCTCTCTAGCCAAGATACAAGATCATTCAGTGCAGCCATGTATTTAAGAGATCAGGGTTTTCAAAATGTTTTCATGTTGGAGAGGCGCCTTTTTTAGAGTTGAGCATTTTTGTGCGTTGTAAGAAAAAGTTCTAGCAAAGAAGAATCCTTACATTTTGTGTTAAATTTTTGTATAAAATTTCAAGCAGAAGACTTCAGTTCAAAATCTTGTTCGAAAGGATGCCTAGGCCCTATGAAAAACACAGTACAAAGAGATGAAAAGAAAGAGTTTTTTGGTTGGATCTACTTGACCCTCATCATGCTTCTTTTTCCTGTTCTTTTTTTTATTTGCGTTTTCTTGCCAATGATGATGGGCTGGGTAGAAAGATAAATGACACATTTTAAAAAAAGAGAAAACTACTCTCCTCAAGAAGAACAAAGCCAAAAAGATCTAAGCTCCAAGGATAATTTTCTTATGCTCTCTCAGACAGCTTCTCATGATGAAATTAGCTTTTTCAAATTCTTTAAAAATTTGAAAGTAGCATTTTCCATGACTAAACCAACAATCACACTCCTTGTTGTGATCACAGCTCTTCCAGCTATGTTCATGGTGGAGGGCCTCTCTCCCAAGCTTTCCACTGTTATTCTTATCCTTTTAGGAGCTGCTGGTTCTTCTGGTTCCGCTGCTATTTTTAACCAAATCTTTGAAGCAGATGTGGATAAAAAAATGAAAAGGACAAGGTCCCGCTCTCTTCCTTCGGAGCGTATAAGCATGCCCTTTGCTATAAACTTCGGGGTGTTTTTAGGGGCTATATCTTTTGCTCTTCTTTATTTTTTTGTTAACCCGCTCACAGCTTTTATCGCAGCTTCTGGGCATCTTTTTTATGTTTTTGTCTATACGCTCTACCTCAAGAAAAGTACTCCGCAAAATATAGTGATCGGAGGAGTTGCTGGTGCTATTGGGCCTTTGATGGGTTGTGCTGGTGTGTCAGGTTCTTTGAATGTAGCAAGCTGGATTCTTTTTATGATTATTGTTCTTTGGACCCCACCGCATTTTTGGGCTCTTTGTCTCAAGTATAAAAAAGATTATGCTAGTGCAGGAATTCCTATGTACCCAATTGTCTATGGAGATGAGAGAACAAGAAAAGTTATTTTTCTTTATACGCTAACACTTATACCTTGTGTAATAGCGCTCCACTTCACAGGGCAAATTTACTTTTTTACAACTTTAATTACATTAGGCTTAAGTGTTAAGTTTTCCCTTGATGCTTACAAACTTTACCAAGCGCATAATAATTTTTATGCTATGCCTCTTTTCCGTTATTCTTGTCTCTATACTTTTGCTCTTTTTCTTTTCTACACAGCTGATCGTTTGATTTTTCACACCCTAGCCTAAACGATTAGTCTCTTAAAAAGAGCTTAACTTGACAAACGCTATTAAAATCAAGATAATCGCGGGAATGCAAGACAACTAAAAAAATCTATTAGGAGAGGCTATGAGCCAAGAAATACAGGAAAAAATTAAACAAGTGATAAAAGAAGATATAAACCCTTATTTAGATCTTCACCAAGGTGGCTGTGAGTTTGTCTCCTATGAGGACGGAATTGTCACAATCAGTCTTCATGGCGGTTGTTCAGGCTGCCCCTCTAGTCAAATTACTCTGTTCAATGGGATCACCCCGATTCTTAAAGAAAAAGTGCCAGAAGTAAAAGAAGTTCTTCTCGACTAACCTTGCAAAAGTTTTTACTCACTAAAGTAGTGAACTCAAATTAAAAGGTGATCTGATGACTAGAAAGCAACTAGAAGAAGTGTGTGTTATCGGAGCTGGGCAAATGGGGAGTGGCATTGCTCAGGTGTGTGCCACTAGTGGTTATAGAGTAAAGCTTTTTGATGTGAATCAAACTCAGCTTGAGAAGGCCAAGAGTGGTATCTATAAATCTTGTGAAAAATTACTAGATAAAGGAAAGCTTTCTTTAGCTAGTTTTACCTCTCTGAAAGAGAATCTTTATTTTGAGACAAAAATTTCTGAATTAAAAAATGCTGACATTGTGATTGAAGCTATCGTTGAAGATGAAGCAAAAAAAAAGGAAATTTTTTTTGAGCTGAATAAAGTTGTGAAAGAAACAGGAATTTTTGCTTCAAATACTTCTTCTATTTCAATTGCTCGTTTAGCAGAGGCGAGCAGAAGACCTTCTCAGTTTATTGGTCTTCATTTTATGAATCCAGTCCCTCTTATGCGTCTTGTTGAGGTTGTGACAACCCTTGGGACAAATGCTCAAACTTTAGAAATCTCAAAAGAGTTTGTGACTAGTCTTCATAAAGAAATTACTTTGAGTAAAAACTATCCTGGTTTTGTTGTGAATAGGATTTTGATGCCTATGATTAATGAGGCTTTTTTTGCTTTACAAGACGGGTTATCTAGTAAGGAAGATATAGACAAAGCAATGAAGCTTGGAACTAATCAGCCTATGGGGCCGTTTGAGTTGGCTGATTTTATAGGTCTTGATACTTGTCTTTCTATTATGAAGGTTCTCTACGAGGGAACTTCAGATTCTAAATATCGTCCGTCTCTTCTTCTTCAAGAGTATGTAGAAAATGGTTATTTAGGAAGAAAAGTTGGTCAAGGAGTCTATTCTTATTCTTGATTTTTTTCGCATTCTTAAAGTTTTGTAAGGGAGTTTTCATTTGTTTTTAAGTATGAAAAATAAGATATTTTTTTTTCTTTTTCTTTTTTCTTCTTGTCAACACGATGATGCTTTTGATCGCAGCTATAATAAGTGGGTACCTATTGTAAAGCTTTTTGGGCCTAAGAGAATGTCAGAAGCGTACAACCACACCTTAATTAAAATGAATCGCAATCGTTCAGACTGTCAGCCTGAGTGTCCTCGTATAGATGCTTGGAAATACTCTTTTCAAGATGAAAACGGTGAACTTATTGAATCAGACGTGCCTATATCGACAAAGAAAAAATACTGGAAAGTAAAAGATGAAGCTCGAGTCATTGCTTTTTCTTTGTTTGGAGATAAGCCTGAGTATTTAGATGGGCTCATGAATTATCTAGATAGCTTTACTTTTGTAAAAGAAAAAAATGGGATAGAAGAAAAAAATTGGGGATATGAGAGTTTTACAGTTCGTGTTTATAGTCCTAAGCGTCATCCAAGTCGTTTAGAAAAAATGGGCCCTCTCAAAGGAGAACTCTCTAGTGACTATGTCACAAAGCTTCTCAGTCGCGGAGTCGAAGTTGTTTATGTAGATAACGCGAGAGAGAAAACTGTTCGTGATGCTAGTTTCTGGAGATTTTTAATTCTTGATGAACCCCTCCTTGAGGGAGAAAAAATTCGTTTCGTTTTAAGAGATGCAGATTGGATTTTAACTGCTGCTGAGCTTTTTTCTGTGGGAGAATGGATAGCTAGTGGTTTAAGGTTTCATCGTATGCATCTTGTGCCTATTTGTGTTGGACCGCTTACTGCTAGTTGGTGGGGAGGGGTTTATACGAAAGGAGAAGGGTTTAAAGATATTCTAAAACAGATGGAATATTATCCGTACCGTCTTCTTTATGGGGATGATGAGCTTTTTTTACGAGACTTAGTTTGGCCTAAAATTTTAGCTTCTGGTTCTGTATTAACTCATAGATACGAAAAAAGAGGAGCTAAAGGCTATTTTGCTAATCCCTACAAGGGTAGTTGTGAAGATGATCCAACGCGGAAATATTGTTCTCGTTTGACAAAAAACACCACTTCTTGTTTGGATCTCATGATGCCAAAAGGAATAAATTTTCCTTTTTTTGAACTTGGAACAAGAGTTTCATATGGGGAATTAAAAGAGAGAGAAGAGCTTTTTATTTTGAATAAAAAAGACAAAAGAGTAGAAAAAGCTTTTTGTGCTCTTTCTCCTAGTTGCTCGAAAAATAAGAAATAAAGTTTTAAGATTTTAAGGATTCTAATTCTTCTGAGGTTTTCATCCATTCTTCTTCTGTTTTTTCTTTTTTTTCTTGTGTTGTCCAAAGTTCTTTGTTTACTTCAGACATTTCTTCGTGAGTTCCGTTTTCTGCAGCTTTTGCTAATTTTTCTTCGAGAAGTTTTTCTTTTTTAGAAAGTGTCTCTATTTCTTGATCTAATTTTTGAAGTTGTTTTTCAAGGCGACTGAGTTCTTTTGTTTGAGATTTTCTTTCTTCGTAAGAAACTATTTTTACTTCTTCTTTTTTTGCTTCGATTTTTTGTTTTTCAGAATTTTCTTCTAGAACATAAGGGAATCCTGACACAAGACAAAGTCTTTTGTAATCATCTAATTTGCCTTCAAAGATATCGACTTGCTTTGTTTTTGAGAGAGCTAAGATGTGACTTGATAGGGAATTAATAAAGAAACGGTTGTGACTCACAAAAAGTACTGTTCCAGTGTATTTTTGAAAAGCTTCGACCAGAGCGTTTACACTTTCAATGTCAAGATGGTTTGTTGGTTCATCAAGAAGAACAAAGTTAGCTTTTTTTGCAAGAACACAAGCAAGAGCGACACGGTTTTTTTCTCCTCCAGAGAGAACTTCAATTTTTTTCTCAAGATCTTCTTCTGTAAAAAGTAGTGCTCCAAGTAGTGTTCTGGCTTCTTTATAGCTAATTTCAGCGCTATTTAAAACGACATCAAGTAGATTTCCTTTAGGTGGAAGATTATCCACTAAGTTTTGAGAGAAATAAGCTAGAATATTGCGACTAGAGGCTTGAAAACTGCCACCAAGAGCTTCAATTTCACAGGCAATAGTTTTGAGGAGAGTGGATTTTCCAATACCGTTTGCTCCAACAATTCCAATTTTTTGTCCCTTTTCAACAAGAAGATTGATCTTCTCAAAGAGAATATCTTTGTAACCAATAGCGCCATTTGAAATTGTATAAAGAACTCGGTCACTAGGAGGAGGTGGAGGAAGAATAAGAGTCATTTTCCTACTGTCTGCTTGTTGTCCTGATTCTATGTCTTCAATTTCTTTTTCGAGTTTTTCTACTTGTTTTTCTTTTGACTTTGCTTGTTTTGCCTTTGAGGCTTTGGCTCCAAAGCGAGTGATAAATTTTTCGAGTTCATTTTTTTTCTTTTCAAGGTTAGAAACCTGGCTTTGTTCAAGAAGTTCTCGTTCTTCTTTTTGTCTTAAGAAAGAACTGTAGTTTCCTTGGTAAACTCGAATGATTCCTTTATGAAGGTGTAGAGTTATATCAGGGAGTTTCTCAAGAAGTTCTTTGTCGTGAGACACAAAAAGAAGAGTTCCCTTGTAACTTTTTAGATAGTTTTCAAACCAAACAAGACTTGGAAGATCAAGATGGTTAGTTGGTTCATCTAGAACTAAAAAGTTTGGGTCATTCACAAGCATCTTTGCCATTTCAAGGCGCATAGCCCAACCACCAGAAAGACTAGCAGGTGAGTCACTCATTTTTTCTTTTGTGAAACCAAGACCCATAAGAAGGCTTTCAGCTTTAGCTTCGATGTTGTAGCCACCTAGCTTTTCATACTGAGCTTCTACTTCTGAGTAGCGATGAATCAGTTCGTCTTGAGATGAAACGTGAAGTTCTTTTGATAGAACGCTTAGTTCTTGTTTGAGCTCTGTAAGTTTCTTTGCTCCTTCAAGAGCTTCTTCTAGAATTGTTTTATTTGGATCAAGAGAAGCTTCTTGTTTCAGATGCCCAAGAGATAAACGAGATGGTTTTAGAACGCTTCCAGAGTCAGCTTCTTCTTCTCCTAGAAGGATTCTAAGAAGAGTCGTTTTTCCAGAGCCGTTATTTCCTACAAGAGCTATTTTAGAACCTTCTGGGATATGATAGCTGATGTTATCTAGAAGAATTTTTGAGCCGTAAGCTTTGCTCAGATGGTCTAATTTAATCAAGAGTCTTTAACCTAAATAAGAAAAGGAGATTGAAAGATTGCATATTGGTAGCAAAATCGTTATTCTAACCGTTGCAAAATAGCTTTTATCAGTCACGATAGCAAATCCTAATCAGAGTTTTGTTTTGAAAAAGAATTTCTAGCTTCTTTGGATTTGCGGAAGTATCGACCAAAAACCAAGATTTCCTTGAAAAAACAAGAGGATAAAATGAAGTCAGTCAGTCCTGAAATTGATTTTAAAGAATTAGATGAATTGATTCTTGGCCAGTGGGAATCTCATGATATTTTCAAGAAACAAAACGAAAAAAGAAAGATGGCAAAAGAGTACACTTTCTATGATGGGCCGCCTTTTGCTAATGGTCTTCCTCACTATGGCCACATGCTTGCAAACACTATAAAAGATGTAGTTCCGCGTTACTGGATTATGAAGGGTTATCAAGTCGATCGCCGTTTTGGGTGGGATTGTCACGGGCTTCCTGTTGAGTTTGAAGTTGAAAAAAGTGAGGGTCTAAAAGGTAGGCCTGATATTCTTAAAATGGGAATCGATAAGTTTAACGAACTGTGTCGAGAGAGTGTTCAGCATTATACTAGTGAGTGGCAAAAAGTGATTACACGTCTTGGACGTTGGGTTGATTGGGACAACCAGTACAGGACAATGGATAAAGATTTCATGGAGACTGTGTGGTGGGTCTTTGCTGAAATTTATAAGAAAGGTCTTGTGTATCAAGACTTCAAGGTTGTTCCCTACTCCCCTCGGACATCTTCTGTTGTTTCAAACTTTGAAGCTAACCAAAATTATAAACAAACTCAAGACCCCTCTGTGGTTATAAAATTTCCTGTTTCAGGAGAAGCTAATACAAGCTTTCTTGTTTGGACAACAACTCCATGGACTCTTCCTTCTAACTTAGCACTCGCAGTGAATCCTCAAATGACTTATGTGAAAGTAAGAGATCTTGAGTCAGGAGAGTTTTGGATTTTAGCAGAATCAAGACTTGAGTTTATTTTTCCAAAAAAGAAAAAAGTGACAGATCTTTCTTATGAAATACTTGAGAATTTTTCTGGGGAAGATCTTGTCGGAAAGAGTTATCTCCCTCTTTTTGATTATTTTAAGGGACATAAAAATGCTTTTAAAATATTTAAAGCTGACTTTGTAACAACAGAAGATGGGACAGGGATTGTTCATCAGGCTCCTGCTTATGGGGAAGATGATTTCTTCTTGTGTAAAAAAAATAATATTTCAATAGTTGATCCTATTGATGACAGCGGCTGTTTTACAGATACAGTTTCTCATTTTTCAGGTCTTTACTTTAAAGATGCTGATAAAGAAATTTGTAAAAATTTAAAAGATAGAAATCTTCTTTTAAGACATGACACTCTTGTTCATAGTTATCCTTTTGATGAGAGAACAGACACTCCTCTTATGTATAAAGCTGTGCCTTCTTGGTATGTAGCTGTAGAAAAAATTGTGTCAAGACTCATAGCAAATAACCAACAAATTAACTGGGTCCCTTTTCATATTAAGAATGGTCGTATGGGTACATGGCTAGAAGGAGCTCGTGATTGGGCTATTAGTCGTAACCGTTTTTGGGGGACTCCGATTCCTGTTTGGGTGTGTGAAAGAAATGCAGAGCATCTTCATGTTTTTTCTTCTGTCAGAGAGTTAGAAGAAAAATCAGGTCAAGAAATTAAAGACATTCATAAACAGTTTGTCAGTAAAATATCAGTTCCTTGTGAGCATTGTGACGGTAATATGCATGTTGTTGATGCTGTTTTTGATTGTTGGTTTGAATCAGGATCTATGCCTTATGCTCAGATGCATTATCCTTTTGAAAATAAGAATCGTATTGAGACTTCTTTTCCAGCAGACTTTATTGCAGAAGGTCTTGATCAGACAAGAGGGTGGTTCTACACTTTGACTGTACTTTCAAGTGCTCTTTTTGACAAACCTGCCTTTAAAAATGCCATTGTCAATGGCCTCATCCTGGATGAGAGAGGTAAGAAAATGTCTAAAAGAAATCGTAACTACACTCCACCTCTTGAGCTTCTTGATCAGTACGGGGCAGATAGTGTGAGGCTCTATATGCTAAACTCTCCTCTTGTGCGTGCAGAAGATCTTTGTTTTACAAATCAAGGGGTGAAGGATATTATCCGTCAAGCCCTGCTTCCTCTGTGGAATGCTTATAGTTTTCTTTCTACTTATGCAGAAGCTGACAATTGGGTTCCGTCAGAAGAGTTAAAAGCAGGAAAGCTTAAACTTTCTTCTGATGAATCTGACAAGTGGATTGTTTCGCGTCTGCAAAGTCTTGTGAATGAAATTGATCTCTATATGCAAGAGTATAAGCTTTACCAGGTTGTTCCTGTTATTTTTTCTTTTATTGATGATTTGACAAACTGGTATATTAGACTAAATAGAAGAAGATTTTGGGGTGAAGGCACAGAAAGCAGTGGTTTTTCTTCTGATCAAGAGGGAGCTTATAGCACACTCTATTATGTTCTACTTCAATTTACTAAAGTTCTTGCACCTTTTGCGCCTTTTTTATCTGACCGTATTTTTAATCTTCTTCTGGATTCTAGTGAAGAGGGAGTTTCTGTTCATTTGACTGATATGCCAGAGAGTGATGATAAACTTGTGAATAAAGAGCTTGAAAAAAAGATGGATCTGATTCGTCTTGCTCTCACTCAAGGAAGGTCACTTCGTCAAAAACATAAAGTAAAAATTAGACAACCTTTGTCGTCTATGGTTGTTGTTGTGAGACGTGAAGAAGAAAAAAAACTTTTAGAAGCAGCAGACTTGATTTTGAAGTCAGAGCTTAATATTAAATCTATTCTTTATACTACGAAAGAGACTGAGTATGTTAAACTAGAGTTGAAGCCAAATCTAAAAACTCTAGGTAGTAAGCTTGGTCATCAGATGGGAGCTTTTAGAAAAGAACTCTCTAGTTTAAATGCTTCTCAAGAAAGTGTAGCGGCAATTCTTTCTCAAATAGAGGGAGGAGGAAAGTGCGAAATTCTTGGTTATAGTTTAACAGAAGAGGATTTCCTTATTGTGCGAGATTCTCTAGATTCTCGTATGATCTCAACAGAATCTGGGGTTACAATTCTTTTGGAAACAACACTTTCAGAAGATTTAATTGCAGAAGGTTTGGCAAGAGAGCTTGTCAATCGGGTACAAAATTTGAGAAAATCAAGTCAGCTAAATGTTGCTGATAGAATTAATCTTCAAGTTGTAGCAGAAGGGGTTCTTTTTAACGCAATAGAAAAAAATAAAGAATATATTGCAAAAGAAACTTTGGCTCTTGATATTGATCTCCAAAAAAGTGGTGCTGAATGCACACTGAAACACTTAGGAAGC
This sequence comes from Zetaproteobacteria bacterium, assembly GCA_947445855.1. Lineage (GTDB taxonomy): Bacteria > Bdellovibrionota_B > Oligoflexia > Oligoflexales > Bog-1112 > CANFEH01. The sequence continues at coordinate 16,914 of CANFEH010000010.1, read as the reverse complement.
TCAGAAATTGAAGGGATGACTTGTGTGTTTGCTCTTGAAAAAACTAATACTTAGAACTTTAATTAGCATTTTTATTCTTTGGGGGGTGTCTGCTTGTTACTCCCTTAATATTATGCATAACCAGCATAAACTCTACAGTAAAAAGGAAAAAGTTGCTAAACTAGAGAAAAGTCACAGGATAGAAAAAAAACTAAAAGACAAACTAGGTCTTGTGAATGAAGCTTTGCATTTTTGTGAAGACGAGGAACTTTTCGTTGGAAAATCTTACCAGGAATTAATTTTCAATGAAAAAAGTAGAGCTGTTAGCTTTCTATTACAGGTAGCTTATCCATTTGAACTGAAGTGGGTTGAGTGGTCTTATCCAGTGATTGGTCGAGTTCCCTATCAAGGTTTTTTTCAAGAAGGTGATCGAGATGTGGAGGCCGATAGTTGGGGAAAGAAAAATTTTGATACATCAAAAGGGACTGTGACAGCATTTTCTACTTTAGGATGGTTTTCTGATCCTCTCTACTCTTCTATGTTGAAGCAAAGAGATTTTGCTCTTGTAGAGACAATTTTTCATGAGCTAGTGCACAAAACTTATTGGTTAAAAAACGATGTAGTTTCAAACGAACACTTAGCTACCTATTTGTCTCACCGGATGACAAAAAATTTTTTAAAGAAGAAAAAAGAACAAGAAGAACTTAAATTTTACGAAGCCTATTTAGCAGACAGAAAGTTTTTTTATTATTGGCTTGTTGACTTAAAAGAATCTCTTCATCTCTATTATACAGGGTTAAAAAAAGAAGATTCATTAGAAAAGAAAAACCAAGGGAAAAAGACTATTTTTCAGAAGTTCTTGCAAGTCAAAAAACCAAAGTTTTTGCAATTTGATTTTATAGGAAAAGAAGAGTCTTGGAACAATGCAGATGTTCTTGCTAGTGGTTTGTATCAGCCAGATAGTGAGTTTTTAGATAAAGTCTACCATTGTTCAAAAGCTGAAAATGTAGGAGGCTTCTTGAGAGCTTTGAAAACAGCTCCAGGAAAAAATTTTAAAGCTAAAACAGAATATTTGTGTAGGGTATCAGAATGAAAAACACTCTTCTCATTACAAAAGAGCTCGTTCTCGATTTTTTAGAGAAACAAGACTATATTAATTTAAGAGTTTTGTTTCGAGATTCTGAAGATGCAGATATTGCTGAAATTTTTTCTGAAGTTGCTTTGTTTAAGAGTATTTCTCTTTTTCGTTTGCTCCCGCGTTTAAGGCGTGTAGAAGTTTTTGCTCACCTTGAGCTTGAAAGACAAGAAGATTTTATAATGGAACTTCCAGATCTTCTTGTCAGTTATCTGATTAATGGCATGGAGCCAGATGATAGAACAAGGCTTCTTGAAAAACTCCCAAGAGAAATTCGAGATAAGAGTCTTTCTCAATTAAATCCTGAGACGAGGCAAGTAGCGTGGAAACTTCTTAGTTACCCACCTTCTTCTGTGGGACGTCTTATGAGCTCTGATTTTTTGACTCTGACACCTGATATGACTGTGAAAGAAGCTTTTCAAAAAATTCGTTGGACTAAGACCCTTTCTGATGAGTCTCTTACTTATCTATACGTTGTGAATGAGAGAGAGGAGCTTATCGGGGAGGTTTCATTAACGACTCTTGTGTCGACTGATCCTCTTTCTGTTTCTGTAGACAAAATTATGAGAAAGAGTGTTGTCACTCTTGATCCTTCTCATCCTGAAACAGAAGCCGTTCAAGTTTTTAGAAAATACGATAGAAGTTGTTTCCCAGTTGTCAGTGAGAAAGGAAAACTTCTTGGTTTTGTGACAAGTGATGACGTGTTTGATGTGGCAGAAGAAGAAGCAACAGAAGATATTCATCAGTTCGGTGGTCATGGTGCTCTTGAAGATTCTTATTTTCAAACACCTCTTCATACAATGATTCAAAAAAGAGCTGGCTGGTTGGCTCTTCTTTTTGTTGGTGGTTTTATCTCTTGTGCTACTTTAAAAGCTTATGAGGATGTCATTAGTCAATGGAGTTTTCTTGTTTTCTTTCTCCCTATTGTAAGTGCTTCTGGTGGTAACTCTGGAACACAAGCGGCTTCTTTAATTATTCGTGGTCTTTCTATTAAAGAATTATCTGAGTCAGAAGTTTTAAAAGTGTTGTCTCGGGAAGTGGTGATTGGTTTTGTTCTTGGATCAATTTTGGCTTTTATTGGTTATTTTAGAGCCTATAGCTGGGGTCTAGATCCAAAGATTGGACTGATACTCGGGGTTTCTGTTTGGGTTCTTGTTCTTTGTGGTGCTATGGCAGGTTCAATGCTTCCTTTTCTTTTTAAAAAACTAAAACTTGACCCTGCAGTTGTGTCTTCTCCTTTTATATCCACCTGTATGGATGTGACTGGTATTGTGATCTATATTAATATAGCTGGCTTTATTATGAGCCGGTTTTCATAAAGCTCTGCTATTTGTGAAGGGTTTCTTCATGTGGATAGATGATCAAATTCTTAAGAACTGCTCTAGAGATATTGAAACTCAAGTTTTTATTCCAAAAGAAACTCTTGTTGTTTTAGGCAATGGAAATAATGCTGAGAAAGAAGTTTATTTAGATAATTGTAAAACAGACGGAGTTCCTGTCCTCAAGCGTTATGGAGGAGGAGGTGCTGTTTTGCTTCACGCGAGCTGCCTTGTTGTGAGTGCTGGCCTTTGGGTTAAAGATTATTTTCGCAATGATTTTTATTTTTGTCGAGTAAACAAGGCGTTGATTGCAGCTCTTTCTTCTTTTCATCCTTCTTTAACGTCTCTTTATCAAGATGGTATCAGTGATCTGTGTTATGAAGGTAAAAAAATAGCAGGGACATCTCTTTTTAGAAGTAGAAATTATTTGCTTTATCAAGCCTCTATTCTTTTTGATTCTAAAATAGAACTGATTGAACGCTATTTAAAACACCCCACAAAAGAGCCAGAGTACAGACAAAAAAAATCTCATAGAGATTTTATCAAAGGGGTTTCTGAAATTCTTTGTGGTGGAAGTTTAGAGGAGCTAAGAGATTCTACTGCAAAAAGTTTTCCAAGAGCTCTTCATGAAATGCTTAGTGATGAATTGATTCAAAGTCAAGATAATCAAAGAGTACATCTTCTTGGGAAAAGTGGAGTTGTTACCTAAGAGAAAGGATTTCTTTTGTTAGTTTTTCAGCTAGTCCAGTATAGGTCCCTGGGGTTAGTTCAAGAAGTCTTTTCTTTTCAAATTGAGGTAATTCATTTAAATTTTCCACAAAAATTTTTATTTCTTCTTTGCTAAGAGCTTTGCCTCTTGAGTATTCTTTTAACTTTTCATAAGCATTGTCTATACCGTATCGTCTTAAAATCATTTGAATAGGTTCTGCTAAAACTTCCCAATGATTTTCAAGTTCTTCTCTTGTCACATCTTCTCTTGGTGTTATTTTTTTTAGTCCTTTTAAAAGAGCGCTTTTAGCTAAATAGTAATGCCCAAAGAGGGTTCCAAGAGATCTTTGAACAGTAGAATCACTCAGATCTCTTTGCTTTCTTGAGATGGGGAGTTTATCTGCCATGTGATTCGCTAAACTGCGAGCGAGCCCAAAGTTTCCTTCAGCATTTTCAAAGTCAATAGGATTTACTTTATGGGGCATAGTGGATGATCCGACTTCTTGTGCTACAGTTTTTTGACCAAAAATATTCACACTAATATAACTCCAGAGATCTTGGCAAAGTCCAATGGAAATTGTGGAAGTTAGGCTTATGTTTTGACAAAGTTTTGCAAGCCCATCATGAGATTCTATTTGTGTGGTATAAGGGTTCCAGTTTAAGCCTAATTTTTTTTCTATAAAATTTTTACAAAGAAGAGGCCAGTTTGTTTCTGGAAATGTAAACTGGTGAGCATTGTAGTTTCCAACCGCTCCATTTATTTTTCCATAAATTGGAAGAGCTTCTAATTCTTGTCTTTGTTTTTTAAGTCGGTAAAGAAAAATTGCTATTTCTTTACCAAGTGTTGTAGGAGTTGCAGCTTGACCGTGGGTACGAGAAAGGAGAGGCATCCCTTTTGTTTCTTGACAGATATGAGCTAAGGCAGATTCAACATCTTTTTCGAGATCAAGAAGAATTTCTTGTCGTAAATCTTTTAACATAAGCCCATAAGCTAGATTGTTAATATCTTCAGAGGTGCAAGCAAAATGAATTAAACTTTTTAGCTTTGGGTCAAGGTTGTTTTTGTCAAAAAGTTCTTGTAGAAAATATTCGCAAGCTTTTACGTCGTGATTAGTTTTTTTTTCAATTTCTTTTACACTTCGAGCAAAAGATCTGTAGTCTTTTTGTGATAGTATTGATATTTGCAAAAGAGAGTTTTTTAAATTTTCTAATACAGGCTCAACATTTTTTTCGATCATAGCTTCTAAGAGATGTTCAAGCCAAAGTAATTCTACTTTTAACCTGTAATGAATAAGAGATGCTTCACTTAAAAAATTTTTCAAGCGAGATGTTGTCTTTTCGTAACGGCCATCAATAGGACTTAAAGCGAAGTAATTTTCCATTATTTGTTAAGCTCCAAAAGCATAGTTTTTTTAAAAGTTTTGTCTTATAACACTCTTTCTTGTTAAAGTCTGAGTATTTTGTAGAAGAGGATTTGACTATGGCAGAAGTATCAGTTCTTGTTGGAGCTCAGTGGGGTGACGAAGGAAAAGGTAAATGGAGTGATCATTTATCACGTGATGCCAATGTGGTGGCTCGTTTTCAAGGAGGAAATAATGCAGGGCACACTATTTATGTGGATGGTGAAAAACTTGTTCTACATCAAGTCCCTTGTGGTTTTGGAAACAATGACCAGATTCTTGCTTTGACAGCTGGGGTTGTTGTTAATCCAGGTGAATTGTGGAAAGAAGTAAGCCTTCTTTCTGAAAGGTTATCTCCTGAGATTACAAAACGAGTCATGGTTTCATGGAATTCTTTTGTGATTACTCCGTGGCACATTCATTTAGATAAAAAATCAGAAGAAAGTTCTCTGAACCCTATTGGTACAACAAAACGAGGCATTGGGCCAACGTATCAAGACAGAGTATCTAGACTTGGGCTTAAGTTTTATGAGTACTTAAATCCAAAGTATCGAGAAGCTTGGGTGAATAAGATGCGTCGCGCGTCAGATGAGTTTGCTGCCTATTTTGAAAGGAACAAAGAAGTTTGGGAGGAGTTCTTTTGCGCTTCTTCTCATTTATCTGCTTTCGCTGGAAATGTTGAGACACTTTTGCGTGAGATGATTCTTCGTACAAATAAAAAGATTTTTCTTGAAGGTGCTCAAGGAGTTCTTCTAGATGTTAATCATGGGACTTATCCTTATGTGACTTCAAGTTCAACTATTGCTGCTGGTGCTGCTTGTTCTATTGGTTTTGATCCCCGGTTAATCACAAAAATTTATGGCGTAGCAAAAGCCTACATCACCCGTGTGGGTGGAGGTTCGTTTCCTTCAGAAGATTTGGGTGAAGAAGGAAAACTACTAGGAGATAAAGGTCAAGAGTATGGTGCTACGACAGGCAGAAGGCGTCGTTGTGGTTGGTTTGATGCTGTTGCTATGCGTTATGCTCAAGACATCAATGGGTTTGACTCAATCCTTCTCAATAAACTTGATATTCTTTCAGGCTTCAAAACTTTAAAAATTGCTACAGCTTATAAAGATCAATCAGGCAAAATTGTAAAAGAATTTTCAAATCGTTTTCATGACTTAACTTTTATGGAAGCTCAGTATGAAGAGTTTGAAGGTTGGGAAGAAAATATTTCAAATGTAAAACGATTTGCAGAGCTCCCAGAAAAAGCTCAAACTTACATTAAAGCGATTGAAGAGCTTTCATCTGTGAGAGTTGAATATATTGGAAATGGACCGAACAAAAATGATTTTGTCACATGCTAAACTATTTTTGTAGAGAGACGCACATGCTCAATCACTGAATTCCAACGAGTTTTACTGTCATCATTTAAGCTAGTGATGCTCACTCCAAAAATCATGTCATCATTTTGTTCTATAGAGTAGTGTCTTACTGTTCCTGAAAAAATCATTGGCTCAAGATTTTTCTGCTTTTCTAGTTGAATAGTTACTAGAGTTTCTGGTTCAAAAACAAGATTTTTATGTTTTGATAAAATTCTCATACCCTCAATAGAAACGTCAAGAGTTGACATGTCCCAGGAGTTTCCTTGCTCGTTTGTTATATGAATTTTAAGATGGTATGGGTATCTTGGATACTTTCTAAGATCAATAGTCATCTTGTTACTCCTTCTTCAGTGGCTTTGAAGGTATTTCCAATATTTTTTATAGATCCTTGTTCTTATTACTTATTCTAACCTTACTTTGGTAGATCAGGGAAGCTCTTCGTGGGTAAAAGTCTCAAAAGATCATGTAAAAGAGAGATTCTTAGTTGATTTTTTAGCCAAAATAAGCTAGGTTTTAGCTAATTGCTAGCTATTTACCTGTCTGCTGTTTGTTCTTTCTCAGGTGTTTATTTAAAGTATGAGTTCGAGGTCACTTGATCAACAAAAATCAAAGTAATAAAATTTTTATGTACAGGCCGCTTCTCTGTGAACATAGTGATTTAGGTGAAGTGCGTCTTGTGGCTTTATCAGAAGATTGTTTTTATATAAATAAAAGTAGAAAATTTTCAGAAAAGTCATCTGGAGCGGGTATTCTTCATATTCTATCAGGAGATGGTGCAAAGGATTTTTCTTTTGAAGGTTCTTTAAAAGAAGCTGAAAATAATTACTTAGAGTTTAGCTTTGATTCGTCTCGTTTTCGAGAACAAATAGCAAAACTTTTGATTCAACTAAGAAAGAACGAGCATATTGATATTTGCAATACAGAAGATGTAGAGTCTTCTTCTCGTTTCACTGGTTTTGAAAGGCTCAGTTTTTTACCAGATGCAATCCCTGAGCTGAGTGAAAGTGATATTAATACAGAAACGATTCTTCTTGGAAAACGGTTTGCATATCCATTCTTCATAACAGGAATGACAGGGGGTGTTTCTGAAGGTCAAAGAATTAACGAAAATTTAGCATACGGAGCTTCTCAATTTCGGATTCCCATGGGTCTTGGGTCACAGAGGCTTGCTCTTGAGCATCCTGAGTATGCTAAAATTTTTGTGCTCAAAGAAAAATTTCCAGATCTTTTTCTTTTTGGAAACATTGGTTTTTCAGACTTACTAAAAGAAAAAAATCCACTCGACTACTGCAGACGTGCCATTGACATGGTTAGGGCTGATGCTTTTGCTATTCATTTAAATGTTCTTCAAGAGTGTGTTCAAAAAGAAGGTAACAGAGAGTTCAAAGGTTTTTATAAATTGATTGAATCTCTTTCTTCGCATCTTGAGACTCCTCTCATTGTAAAAGAGGTTGGTTCTGGTGTGAGCTCTGATGTTGCTAAAAAATTAGAAGGAGCAGGTGTAAGAGTGCTTGATGTTGGAGGCAAGGGGGGCACTTCTTGGAGCCAAGTTGAGTCCTACCGACTTTCCAGTGAAGATGGGCGCCTAGGAAGAAGTTTTAGAAACTGGGGTGCTCCGACAGCTTATACCTTAGCTGCTGTCAAAAATGTTTGTAAAGAACTTGAAGTTACAGCCACAGGGGGGGTTCGTGATGGACAAACTGTTGCTAAAGCTTGTGCTCTCGGAGCTTCTATGTGTGGTTTGGGGCTACCTCTTTTTAAAGCTGCTGTTAAATCTTCTGAAGATGTAATAAGAGAGCTTGAGCTTTTTTCGCATCAACTTAAAATTACTTTATTGGCTTCTGGATGTTCCGAGCTCAAAGATTTGACCACGAAATTGACAGTTGGGGAACCTTTAGAAAAAGAGTTTAACAGTTATCTTGAACGTTTGGGGATAGGACGTGCCTGATAAAAATTGTGTCATTCATGTAAGAGTACCTGCCAAGATTATGTTGTCAGGTGAGTATGCAGTCATGTCTGGATTTTCTTCTTTATCTCTCGCTTTAAGTAAATATCTTACAATTAGAATCGAGAGATCTTTTAAGGATTGTTCGAGTGTGACTTCTCTTCTGTGGGACAGGCCTTATTTTTTTGAAAGAGTCGAAGAATTGCAAGATTCAGAAGATATTCTTCTGTCTAGCCTTTACTCTGTTATCAAAGAAAAAAAACTACCACATTTTGATTTTTTTATTACGAGTGATTTTTGTGTAAGTTCTGGTTTTGGGAGTTCTTCTGCTTTGCGTTTAGGTGTTCAGTACGCTTTGCATCTATTTGAAAAAGTTTTAAATAAAGAAGAATTAATAATTCCTTCTTCTCGCGCTTGGGGTCTTGCAGAAAAAGCTTTTCAGGATCAAAAAAAATATCAAAAAAAAGCTTCTGGCTATGACGTTATCACACAAAAAGAAGGAGGAGTGCTTCTTTATAAACCTGAGGGTTCTTTTTGGCCTGAGAAATGGTCTAAACTAGATTTCTGTAGTCAACGCTTAAAAAAGTATCTTCATATTTTTATAGGAGGTTCTGGAGCGGTTACAAAAGAAGTTATGAATAAAACAGATGCTTGGCTTTCTCAAAATCAATTAAAAGAAAAATTTTTTGAGCTTTCTCAAAAGTTAAGTTTGTCTTTTAGTGATTTTTTTGAATCAAAAAAAGAAATATTAGAAAAAGAGTTAATAAGTCTTATCTCTCAACATAGAAGTCTTATGAGAAAGAGTCCTTTTTTTCCTAGTTCTTTGGAAGAAGCTCTGAAAGTTGTAGATGGGTTTGATAAGACTTGGACTTTTAAAACCACAGGGTCAGGTGGAGAGGATGCCCTTCTTTTTTTTGGTCAAGAAGAAAATCTTTGTGAAGCAAAGAAAGTTTTACTCTCTCTTGGTTGGTATGAAGAAAATTGTTGGAATTTAGATCAAAGAGGGATTCAGTATGGTGTCTCCTTGCAAGAAATAGGGGAGTAGATTTTTTGAAAATTTATAAAGTAACTGCTCCCAGTAATATTGCTTTTCTTAAATATTGGGGAAAACAAGATGAAAAGCTTCAATGGCCTTCTAATAATTCTTTGTCCATGACTTTGAATGAATGTCAAACTTTTACAACAGCTTGCGTGCAAAATAGTCTTAAAAATTTTTCTTTTAAAAAAGAAGGAGAAAATGAGCAAGAAGATTCTTTTTCTTTGAAAGTCATAAAACATCTTGAGTTTTTAAAAAAGAAGTATCAGTTCCCCTCTTTTCTTGAAGTTTCAACACACAATAATTTTCCGACAGCTTCAGGAGTGGCTAGTAGTGCTAGTGGATTTGCTGCTTTAACTTTAGTAGCTATTGCGGCTTGGACAGAATCTTCTTCTTTTCATGAGCTAGAGGAAAAAGGTTTTTCAAGAGAAACTCTAGCACAGCTTGCTCGTCTTGGATCTGGGAGTGCTGGTCGAAGTCTTTTTGGTGGTTATGTTGTTTGGAAGAAAGGCTCTTCTCCAGAAGGACAAAGAGTCGCATGTTTTTTGCCGAAGTCTCATTGGGATCTAGCAGACACCATTGTGATTTTGTCAAAAGAAGAAAAAGATCTGAGCTCGCGAGAAGCTCACAAGAGAGTTCCCACAAGTCCTCTTTTCTCTGTCCGTTTATCTGGTCTTTGTGAAAGAGAAAAGTTGTTTTTACAAGCTCTTGAAAAAAAAGACATGAAATCTTTAGGGGCTCTTTTAGAATTAGAAGCTCTTGAGATACACTTTATTCTAATGACAGCTGCGGAACCTTTTTCCTATTTAAAAGAAAACACTTTAGAGTTTCTTTCGTGGCTTAGAAATCTTAGACAAGAAACTCATCTAGAAGCTTATTTTACAATTGATGCAGGAGCTAATGTTCATGTGATTTGTGAATTTTCTAAAAGAGAAGAGTTTCTTTTTTATTTTAGAAGAGATTTTCCAAAGACTCATTTTCTATTAGATGCAGTAGGGGATGGGCCTAAACTTTTTGTAACGGAAGAGTAGCTTGTGGAACTAGAAAATTTAAGACAGTACTTTGAATCTAAGTTGAGAGAGTTTACAGAAAAAGAATATCCTAAAAACTCTAGGTTATCAGAAGCTATTTTTTATGCTCTTTGTGGACAAGGAAAAAGAGTGAGACCTCTTCTTGTTCTCATGATGTGCGAATCTCTTGGTGGAAAAAAAGAACAAGCCATTGAAGCAGCAATTGCTCTTGAAATGATTCACACCTATAGTCTTGTTCACGATGATATGCCTCTTCTTGATAATGATTCTTTAAGACGGGGTCGCAAAACAGTCCATGTTGTTTATGATGAACAGACCGCTTTGCTTGTTGGTAATTCTCTTTTAACTGATGCCTTTTTTCTTTTGACAAAGAGTGAAAATCTGTCTTCTCTTCAAAAAGAACAAATGGTGGGAGAGCTTTCTCTAGCCTCTGGTTCAAAAGGCATGCTTTTAGGTCAATCTTTAGATCTCTACTGGACATCTAGAAATGATTATACAAAAGAGGATCTTGATCATATTCATCTGAAAAAGACAGGAGCCCTTTTGGGGTGTGCTTGTGCTCTTGGCTCGATTGCTGCAGGAATTTCAGATCAAAGTTTTCTAGACTCTTGCAAAAAACTTGGAGAGCTTGTAGGTCAAAGCTTTCAGATTACAGATGATCTGCTTGATGAATCTGACAAAACTGGAAAAAGCTTAGGGAAGGACAAGGAGCAAGACAAGCTGACCTATTTAAAAATTTATGACAAAAGAACTTGTGAGAAAGAAGCGAGAGATCTAACTGCTGAAGCTCTTAGTGTTTTTTCTAGTTTACCTCTTGTGCATTCTCACCCTCTATCTTCTTTCTTTAGTTCTCTTCTTGATCGGAAGTTTTAACTTTGGGGCTCAAAGTGAAAAAGAAGATTTGATGGGATAGGTTCAAAAAGTCCACCATCTTTACTTAGGAGTAAGTCAAAAAATTCAGTCCCAGTTTTTTCAAAATATTCTAGACGAATGGGATAAAATCCTTTTTCATCAACTTGGAAAGAACCTTTGGTTGCTTCAGTGCTACGGTCAAGCCCGTCTCTATCAAGAAGTAAATTTTTAGCTATATAAAAGCGGCTTCCATCATCTGAATCTACACTAAATGTATAAATTCCTTCGGTTAAATAGATATAGCCATCAAAAGTAAGAGCAAAACTATCTTTTGTGCCATATTCTCCTATCGATATGTCTGTGACAAGTTTTGATTCTGTAGGTGTCAAGGTTAGAAAGTTTGGGAGTTTGGTCCATGATCCAGAGTAAGACTTACGATTTATTTGTGGTGGAAAATCAAGAGCTCCTCTTGACGCTAACACTTCGACTGTTTGTTTATAAATTAAAGATGTCATTTGGTTAGGGCTTACTTGTAATCCTAGAGAATACTCTTTTGAAGATTCAGTTGTATGAAAATTAATTGTGATTTCTTGTGATTCACCTGGGGCAAGAGTAATGGTTTCGTGAGACAGGTTATAAGCTAGCTCTTGATTTATAGCGCTTAAATTATATTGAGTTGGTTCGCAACCTGGAGTTTGAGTATTCTTGACAGTAAGCTTAAGGTTAACTGTCCCAGCTGTGTCGACAGAGTAGAAATTTTTTTCTTTTGTGATCTCTGGTTTTAGGTTGCATAAGCTCACTTTAAATTCTGCTTTTTCAGAATTTGCAAGAAGTGATTTTATTTGGAATGTTTCAAAAATCAGTTCTTGACCAGGTGCAAGTGTCTTAATGTAGTAAGTCTTTCCTCCTGGTATATAAGAATGAAGAGTGATCCCTTTTGCATGACCCTTTGGGACTTTGTCAAAGTCTCCTTGACGACGATAAGATAAAAAATATCTTTTATCTGTGGTAAACCGGTACATTAGAGTTTGACCTTCAATACCACTCATAGGTGCTAAAGAATAAGTCCCCACTGGATTATCTACAAACTTAATACGTGAATCAGCTTCACTTGCCCACTTCATCTCAGCTGTATGAGGAGCATTGAAATAACCAGAGGTGAGAGTGTTCCCCATAAGGCAACTTTTGTCTCCATATTCGCTGTTAATCACATCATCGTTTTCAGGGTCTGTAGCAGCATGATGCATGCCTATGTTATGTCCAAGTTCGTGAGGATACACAAGATCCCAATTTACTGACTGGATCCATGCTGCGCAATAGCTGTCGCAACCAACATGAGCAAGTCCACTAAAGTCACAGCCAAGATTAGGCATAAGAAGCACATCATGCTTGTAGAGATCAAGATTTACACCTTGGTTATATAAAGCTGTCAAGGCTTCATAGCGTAGAAGGGTGTAATCACAACCATTCGAAGCCTTACTATAGTTGGGCAGAGTAACTCTAAAAATATCATACTCTCCATTAGCATCTAGATCTTTATTGACACCAAGTTGTCCAAAACTTGCTGTATAAAACCAGTCATGAGTCATATCCATTTTTGTTTTGGCTTGATCTATAGTAAGAGGAACAGACGCATCTTGAACATCTACCACCATCCAGAGGGTTTTTAAAGCTCCTTTAGTTTCTGTAGCAGAAGACTCTATGTCTAAGATTTCTTTATTTTTAAGTTTACAAAATTTATTTTTACTTCCGAGATTATCTTCGTTTTCAATGCAGTTAACTTTTATTTTTTGTCCTAATTTTAGATGACCGGGAAGTTGACTAAACTCTAATTCAATAGGTTTGTCTTTTGGTTTTCTTAAATTATTTTTTTTAGAATGTAGAAAATATTTTGTTTTGTGTTTGTTTTTTTCGAAATCATCAAAGACAAGAATTTCGATATAACCTTCATGGGACACTCTTCGCTCAGCTTGAAGAGAGTGAGAAAGGCCTAAAGACATGAGCAAAAGAATGATTTTTTTAAAAATCACAAAAACCTCCATCTAAATTGTTAGAAAACTCTAAAAAAAGAGTACCACAAATAAAGAATGGAGGAATTTTGGGCTGGATTTTTTAGGACTTTATTTTTTTCTTCTTTTTAGGAAGTGATTTGATTCTAGAAAGTTTAAAATTAGGAAGAGGTTCTTCTGGAATTTCTTTTTTAAGCATTGTTTCTATGAGCTTTAGATACTTTTGTTGCTCTGGAGAGACAAAAGATACAGCCTGTCCTGTGCGTCCAGCTCGTCCTGTTCTTCCAATACGGTGAACGTAGTTTTCTGGAAGCTCTGGGAGATCATAATTAACCACAAGTGGAAGGTCTGAAATATCGATTCCTCTTGAGACAATATCAGTGGCTACAAGAATATCCACTTCTTGTTTTTTGAAAGATTCTAGAGTTTTTTGTCTAGCTTCCTGAGATTTATTGCTGTGGAATGGTCTTGACTGGTATCCAGCATTGTTCAGTTCTTCAGAAAGACGGTTAGCTCCACGCTTTGTTCGGGTGAAGACAAGAACTTGTTTCCAATTGTTCTCTTGGATAAGGTGTGAAAGAAGGTCAGGCTTTCTTGTATTTGATACATGAAGAATTGTCTGTTCAATTCTATCAGCTGTAGCATTTTCTTGGTTAATACAAATCACAACAGGAGTTTTTAAAAACTTTGTGCTGAGGTCTTTTATCTGATTTGAAAAGGTTGCAGAAAAAAGAAGTGTTTGTCTTTTTCCTCTCGGGAGAGCACGCATAATTTTATAAACATCTTTTATAAAGCCCATATCAAGCATACGGTCTGCTTCGTCTAAGACAAGTGTTTCAATATGCTGTAAATCAATAGTGCCTTGTCCTAGGTGATCAAGAAGTCGTCCTGGAGTGGCTACTATAATATGAACTCCTTTGCTTAGAGCTTGGATTTGTTGTCTTTTACTGACACCACCATAAATAGCTGCGCATCGTATAGGAAGATATTTTGTGTAGTGTGTGATGTTTTCTACGATTTGAGAAGCTAGTTCGCGAGTAGGGCTTAAGACAAGAACAGACGTTTTTCTCCATTCTTCATTTTTTCCTACGAGACGTTCAATGAGAGGAAGAGCAAAAGCAGCAGTTTTTCCTGTTCCTGTTTGTGCACAAGCAATTAGATCGGATCCTTGTGCAATAATAGGAATAGCTTTTTGTTGGATGGGAGAAGCCGTTGTGTAAGACTTCTCTTCTAGAGCGCGAAGAATTCTAGAGCATAGTCCTAGTTCTGAAAAATTCATTGTAAAAACACCTTATTAGATTCAGAAGGCTTAGCTTGGAGAATACTTTTCTCTTCTCGTTGCCTTCTGTTTGGATTTTTTGAGAAAGGGTAGTATAAGCCTTCTTTAGGTAAAAAACAAGGCGATAAAAAGGCTTACATTTCTTGCTGATAGCTATTCTTTGGGGATAAGTTTTATGAGTTCTTTTCTAACTCTTGCTCTCACTTGTGTGTTGGTTTCATGTGTAAGTATCTCTAATGATAAAGAAAAACTGACAGCTCATCCTGTCTTGCAAGAAAAAGATCTTTCAGGTTCAGAGGATAGTCCCCTTCGTCTTCTTTGTGATAGGCCTCTTTGTGCTGAAACTAAGATGCATGAACTTGATGATCAAGTAACACCTACACATAAAATGTTTTTAAGAAGTAATGGGATTACTCCAGAAATTGCTTACAGCAAAGATTTTTCTTCTTGGTCCCTTCTTGTAGATGGGGAGGTTGAAAGAAAAAAAACTTTTTCTCTGGAAGAGTTAAAATCTCTTTTCCCTCACTATGAGTATCAACTTACTCTTGAGTGTGGTGGGAATGGACGTGCAGGGTTTTATCCTAAAACAAAAGGTCTCCAGTGGACTTATGGAGCTGTGGCTTCTCCTCTCTGGAAAGGTATCCGTGTTAAAGACTTATTAGCTTATGTTGGGTTAAAAAATTCTGCAGTTTATCTGGCGTATGAAGCTCTAGATTTACACCCGAGTGGTGATCTTGACACTCCTGTTATCTCCCGAGGTGTTCCTATAGCAAAAGCTCTTCATCCTATGACGCTTCTTGCTTTTGAACTTAATGGCGAGCCCCTTCCTCCTGAGCATGGGGCTCCTCTTCGTCTTGTGTGTCCAGGTTATCCTGCTTCTGCTAGTGGCAAATGGTTAAAGCGTCTTTGGGTTCGTGATAGAGTTCATGATGGGGCAAAGATGGAAGGAGACTCTTACAGACTTCCTCCTTACCCTATTGCTCCAGAGGATCAGGTTGCCATTGATGACACCTGGACAATTTTAGAAAAAATGCCTGTCAAGTCGATCATTACTTATCCAAAATCAGGAGAAAAAATTTCTTATGAGGAGAAATATTCTTTTTCTGTGAGAGGTTTTGCTTGGACTGGAGAAGAAAAAATTAATTCAGTTCATGTAAGTTTTGATTTTGGAGTGACTTGGCATAAAACTAAACTTGAAAAGCCAAGAAACTCTTTTGCCTGGCAGAGGTGGTCTGTTACTCTTTCACTTCCTTCTCAAGGTTATTTTGAAATATGGGCTAAGGCAAAAGATTCTACTGGTAAAGACCAACCAATGATTGTTTCGCACTGGAACCCAAAAGGTTATGCTAATAACGCTATGCCTAGGATTACTGTTACTGTTAAGGGGCCCTCTCTATGAATCAAACAGGGAAGTTCTTAAGTCTTTTTTGTATAAGTTTTTTTCTCACTGCTTTTTTAGATGATTTTCCAGAGGATGAAAATAAAATTCTTGTTTTACAAAATTGTGTCCTTTGTCACTCGGAAAGTCTTGTCTCTCAGCAAGAGATGAAAAGAGAAGAATGGGACACGACTCTTCTTTGGATGGAAAATAAACATAAGCTAAAATTTGAAAGCAAAGAGACAAGAAAAAAAATCCTTGATTATCTGACAAGCTATTTTGGACCTAAAAAAGAAGCTGAATATCCGTTTCTAATGGGAAGACGTCCTGTTAATCCTCTGCCTTTTTAAGGTTCTTTATTGCTCTTGTCTCTAGGTTCTTAGAATGGTATAAGCTGTGGTGTATTCTACCAACAAAAAATTTTATTTTGTGTTTAAAGGGAGTTAATCTTGAAAAAGTTTATTGTTATTTGCCTATTATGTCTCTGTGTAGGGACTGCTTACTTCTTTAAGCAGAGGCTTTCAAAGCCAACTCTATCTTTTTACCAAACAGAAGATTTTAATAAAAATTTTGATTCTAAAATTACCTTTACGTCTTTAATGCTTGCTTTAAAAAATGAAGGACTAGAAAAGGGACAAGATTTTTTCTTTAGCTTCTCTCATAGTTATGATGACCCTGCAGCAGCTCTTTCTGCAGGCGAAGCTGCTGTCAAAGAAGCTGATATAGTAGTTGCTATGGGAGATTTAGCAGCAGATGTAAGTAGTGAGTTGTTAGAGTCTTCTCAAAAGATAAAAGTTTTTATTATTGCAAGTAAGCTCCCAAAGTTTTTCTCTCCTCAGTCTATGACTGGAGTTATTATTGATAATAAAATTTCTGCTGATGAAATGAATAAAGCAGTTGCTAAAAAATTAGCAGATTTGATTCGAACAAAAGATATTAAGGAAATTGAAGTCAGATGAAATATGTTTATAGGTTCATAATGAAGGAGAAGGTAAAATATTTTAAGTTATTGGTTTGTTTCTTTTTTTCTTTTAAACTTTTAGGAGCTGATTTTTCAGATTTTTATGTTAAGAAAAAATCTGCTTATCATGCTTTTTTACAAGGGTTTTACAAGTCACCAGGTGTTGAAGCTATAAAAAAGCTAAAACCTAAGAGGATTTTGTTTTTAGGAGCAAGAGAAGACACTTGTGAACTACACCCAACACTTGCAGATCGTTATGCTGCTGCTTTTGAAGAAGATGGAGTAGAAATTTATAAAACAGATATTCTTTTTGAAGACAAGCCTCCTGTAGGGAATCTTTTTGAAAGAAAAGTAGATCACAAAAAAGAGTTAGATTTTTCTGATAATTATTTTGATATGATTATTGGAGTAATACCAATTATGTAAAATAATTGAGGTTTATTTTAAGTTAGAATTTGCCCAGCTCCTTGAGCAAAGTTCTTGAATATTTCCGTCTTCATCACAGAATGTGTTCC
>CANFEH010000009.1 GCA_947445855.1 Zetaproteobacteria bacterium | reverse complement strand
TTCGCCTCCACAGTAAGGAATAATAGGATCACTCATTCCAAAAATAGTGACAACATTTAGAGGGATGGAGTCTTCAGATAGGCCGTAGTGGTAGGTGTTTCCAGAGACAGGGATTGTTATTTCAGTTTTTTCTTCGAGGGTTGTCTTTATTAAGCCTGAAACAAGAGTTCCGATGCCATTAAAAATTTTTGTTTTGGCATTAGCTGCTACAAAATGAGATAAAGCTGCTCCATTAGAACTTCCAAGAGCAAAACGTTTAGAAGGATCACTGCTAATAGGCTCAAGTTTTTTTATAATATCATTCACAAAGACGATATCATCAGCAGTGGATGTTTCCTTTCCTAAATTCCATGAAGTTTGTGCTGCATTTCCATGATCATCTTTAGCTTCTCGGTCCTGATAACCTTTTGGATAAACTCCAATAAACTTATATTCATTAATTAGATCTCCAAGAGAATCTGCCCACTGGGTTGAGTTTCCACCATGACCATGAAAAGCAAAGACCACTGCATATTCAAAATTTTTGTCATAATCATCAGGTACGTGGACTATAAATTCTCTTTGAACAGTTACGTTTTCTTCATTCACATTAAGAACATTCCCATCAATTTTAAAAGTGGTTGTTCCATCATCATCTAACTCAAGGCTCTCACTATTAGATTCTTCATCTTTTTCAACAGGCTCAATGTCATAAACACCTAAGCTTTTTAGAAGGAAATGATTTGCATTTTTTTTACCATCAAACATAACAGAAGACCCAGCATTATGAGCTACTCCTGCAAGTCCAATGTGCTTAATGACATAAGAACAATTTTTAAAGTCGAGAATTCTTGAAAGAGATCTTTCACTAGCATCAATACAGTCAGGGTCTTTTTTTGCCCCACCACTTGATCGCGCAGGCATTTCGCGAGAAGGCATACCAGGTTTTTGTTTTAAGGGGTTCACAGGGGGCCTGGGAGCACCAGGCCTTTGTAGCATATTAACAATGCTAGCTGATTCTTCTTGGGGTATTGCAGACTGTTTGGTGTTGCTTTCTTTTTCTTTAGAAGTTGGTAAACAGCTTCCTAGAACAATAAATAAAATTAAAATGCTAAATTTTTTTAAAAAAAGCATACTTCTTCCAAACAAAAAATATTCATGGATAGATTCTATAAAGAGTTTAAGGGAAGAAGCCTAAGAATGGAAGTTGTTAGGGAAGATTGCTTGCGTGTTTTTTTAAAATGCACAAGAAAAAATCTCTGTTTTTTCTATTCCATTTTTTTAGAGAAAAGTGGAGATCGAACACAAAAGACGGGTCATGGATGTGAAGCATAAAATCAATAACGCATTCTTGACTTTCTGACAAAAGGTTATCGCAATATTGTGTGAGTAATTCAGAAGGGCTTAAGTTTTTTTTAATATTTGAGAAGCAAGGCCAGCTTTTTATATTTTCTGTAAAAAAATTTTCCTCTTCAAATAAAGTCCAGAGATTTGTTTGTTGTGTTGCTTCTTGGGCTTGGTGTTTCGATTGTTGGATCTTCAAGGACTTCGAAAAGTTTATAACTTTACCCATATTCATGATCCCTATAATAAATCACAAAGCAGAATAAAAATAATGGAAAAGTTGAGTAACCTCTATGAGCTCCTTATATAGTGCTAAATCTCAATAAGAAGAACAAGGCTTTATTTCTTCGGTTAAATCGGTTAGTTTGTTTACTTTGTTTATCATAACATTACTGTTGTTTTCTGTGAATCGTATGAGTGGCCTTAGAAAGTGGCATTGATTTGGTATTTCTTTGGGTATTATCTCTAGCAAGTAAGGAATATTGTGAATGGGATTTCGTTATGAAAATTGGGTACCAAGGATGGAAACTTCTCCCAGTTCTTGTTTTGATATTAAGCAGATGCTCGAAGATCGTTTCCATTTGGATCAAGACATAACGTTAAACTATGGAGATTATGGTCTTTTTTCCATAAAAGAAGTGATCCATGAAGCTATTCTTAAAGAACGTAAAATAGCATTGTATGCTGATTATGATGTTGATGGGACTATGAGTTGTGTTTCATGGGTGTGGTTTTTTGAGGCTATTGGTTATAAAAATTACACATATTACATCCCAGATCGTTTTAAAGAAGGCTATGGCTTAAATTTAGAGGCGGTCAAAAGGCTTGTATATGAAGAGAATGCTGAGCTCATTATAACAATGGACTGTGGGATAACAGCGAATACAGAAGCTTCTTGGTGTCGAGAACAGGGTGTGCAGTTTATTTGCACGGATCATCATAAAATTAACCCAGCTAATGTGCCTGATGCTTTTATTTTAAATCCAATAACTCATCCAGATCCTGAGTACCAGTTTTTATGTGGCTGCGGTATTACTTATGTTCTTTTGAGAAAGCTCGGAGAAGAGTTTTCTTGCAAACCAGCTCTGTGGTATGACCTCTTAGCTTTAGCAGGACTTGCTACGATCTGTGACATGGTTCCTCTTAATAGTGTGAACCACAAATTAGCAAAACTTGGCATGAAGGCTTTAGCTGTGAGTTCTCGTCCTACACTCGTGGAACTTTTAAAACAAGCTCGTGAACAAGAGTCTGGGCCTGTGGATGAGCAAATGCTTGGTTTTAAAATCGGTCCAAGGATTAATGCTGTAGGTCGTCTTGATCATGCTGGTAAGATTGTTCGTGCTTTTCTTGGTGATGGAACTTCTGATCTAATTAAGTATATGTCTACTTGCAATGAAGAGCGAAAGAAAATTCAAGATGAAATATTAGTGGAAGCTTTTTCTCTCGCTTATGCTCAAAAAGAACAACCGATTCTTTTTGTAGGAGGAGATTGGCACATTGGGGTGATTGGTATTGTGGCTGCTCGTTTAGCAGAAACTTTTTGGAAGCCTGTTTGGATTTATTCTACGAGTCAGACACCTATTTTTAAAGGTTCTGTGCGTTCTATTCCTGGGTTTGATGTGGCCTCTGCTATGATGTCATGTGGAGAGCTTTTTTTAAAATATGGAGGTCATGCAGCAGCTGCAGGTTTTACATTTGAGGTCTCAAAAAAAGAAGAAATTCTTTCTGCTATTGTAGCTTATGCATCTCTTTCTCAAAAAGAAAAACCATTTTTATGGAGAAGTCAGGTGACTTATGATTTCTCTTTAGACTTAAGCTTGTTTGACTTGTCTTTGCTCGATGTTCTTGATCACTTGAGACCTTTTGGAAGAGAGTTTCCTGAGCCTGTTTTTAAAGTTCATGGTATCTTGAAAAAAATAAGTTTTTACAATGATAAAATAACAGGAGAAAAAAAACACACATGTATTCTTCTTCAGAGTAATAGGTTTCAGGTGTTTAAGATTCTCTTCTTTAATAATGTTTATGAGGATATCCAAGAAAATTCTTTAGCAGAAGTTCTTGTGACAGCTCAAAAAAACTACTGGAGATCTCGCGTTTCTTTGTCTTTAATTGGTGTGGATATTTCCATCTCTTCTTTTGTATCTATTAAAGACCAAGAAAAATTATTTTGAGCACTTTTTAAAATAATTTCATTTTTATTCTGGTCTTCTAAGATAAGAAAGCCTTCTGCAGTGAGATTTTTGTAAAAAAAACATTCGTTCTGGTTGCTCTTCCAAGGAGTGCCTTTTGGCATAAAAAAAAGATTAAAGTCTTCTGAAGAGGGCTCTATTTTGGTTATAAAAAATTTTTTGTGAAAATTTTCTATAAGTGAATTTACGATCTCTTCAAGAGGTGGTAGTGACTTTTTGAGATCACTTAGACTAGTTAGGTGATAAGGGATAGATGGATCTGAAGGGGTGACCTCTGCATTGATACCGATTCCAATACTAAGAAAAAATTTTTGATTAAAAGAGTGTTTTTCGCAGAGAATGCCCGCTAATTTTTTTCCGTTCCAAAAAATATCATTAGGCCACTTAATTGTTATTTTCTCTCCTGTAAGAGATAAAATCCAGTGAGCTAAAATAAAACTGATATTTTGTGTGATTTTTGCAGAATAGTTTTCTAAAAATGGATAGACAGCTTGCAAATAAATGCCACCAAGAGGGCTTTTCCATGATTTTTCATAAGTGCCTCTTCCATTTTCTTGAGATTTTGCTGTGATATAAAAAGGAGGTTTTTCTCCTCTTTCTAGAAGCTCATAAGCTTTTGTTGTTGTTGATGGAAGAGAATCAAATTTAAATCGTTTTACAGCAAAAGCACACATTAGTTTACCTTATCAGTTCAAAATAAAAATCAGTTGAGTGTGAGTCCTTTATAATGAGTTCACTTGAGATGAAATCAAGCCCAAGATGAGATCGTGATTTTACATCTTCTAGGCTCAGGTCTCCTGTTAGTTCTAGATAAGATCTTTTTTGATTCATACGTTCTGCCATCTGAATAGAAGGTTTATCGAAATTTTCTAGAACAATAAGATCTGGTCCTAGGGTTGTTGCTTCTTTCAGTTCTTCCAAGTTTTTTACATGAATTTCTATGCGTGTAGTTGGAGGAAGGCTTTCTGTTAAAGTGTTAAACACAGAAGTTATACCATCATGAAAAAAAATGTGTTCTTGTTTTATAGCAATTGTTTTTTTAAAAAATCTCTTATGTGTTTCAACACCTGCTTGGTAAAAAGCCTCTTTTTCAATGAGTGCCATATGTGGAGTAAAAAAACGAGGCAAAGAAAGTTTTGTGTGAGAACCTTCTAAAGCTTGTGTATAGTTTTTTGCTAGACTGGCAATAGAAGACATACGAGAAAGAAAGTAAAGAGACAATTCTTTAAATTGAATGAGTTGGTGGACTGGCATGTGAAGAAATAAAAGAGGTTCGTCTTTTTTTGCTAGAGTGTTATCTGGATGTAAAATTTCAAAAAAACTGTTTGGATAAAGTTGAGATCCTAAAGTTTTTATAAAATTAAGGCCACATATAAATTGTGAATTTCTTGAAAAAATTTTAGCTTTAGCCATTTTAGGAGGAGAAGAAAGGCAAAAATTTGAGCAAGGATCACCTTCAAGTAAAAAAGAACTCGAAATTTTTTTGATCACTGTTTTGACTTGAAACTCATGGATCATAGGTTTGAACTTATTGGATGATAAGGCTTTCGTATTTAAAATAAAAAAAGAGTATAAAGCTAAAATAAAAGAGCTTCAATCGAAATGTGTTATAAATTTTTTTAAAGAGAAGATGTCACATTCTTTTTTTTCTCTGAAAGAGTGTCTAACTCTCCTCTTAGGTGTTCAGCGATTAGGGATTTTAAGTCTTCTTTGTATTGTTTATCTAGTATAGCTTTACTTTGAGCTTGAATTTCTTCCTTGATCATATGCTGAATAATTTTAAAAAAAGTATTGTTTGGACTACACAAGTTTTCTATGATTTTTGATTCGAGATCTTTCAGTTGTGGAAGTGTTTCTTGTTTTGTTTTTTTTTCTTCGTTTTCATTGAAATTAAGAGTTTCTAAGTTGTCCTCAAAACTAAGGTCTTTATTTTTAGATGTAGGCACTGTGTTAGGAATATTTTTGTTAATTAAGATTTTTTCTTGTCTCTTCATTTCGAGGTTCAGTCCACAGTCCTTAATTTTAACAAGAAGTTCTCTTGCACTAAAAGGCTTTTCTAGTATAAATGGAAACCCTTCATTTTGGTAATCAAGAGTGTTTTTTTCTGTATCACGGCTCGTGATGAGAAGCATAGGTGGGGTTTTCAGTCGTTCTGAAAATTTTTTGAGATCACTTAAGCTATGAAAACCTTTAAGAGAGGAAGAAATAATGAGAAGATCGTATTTTTTTTGATCGAGGTTCTCAATAGTTTCTTTACGCTCATAACTTTGTTCGAAAGAGACGCTATGATGACGTAGGATGATCTGGATTATTTTACCCATTGTCTCAGAATCATCAGCGAGTAGTATTTTTCTCACAAGACTTCTCCTTTTGTTTTGACTTACTTTGAGTTTAGCATGTTTTTTCCGCCATTCATAATCCATGAAAATTCCTTTAGAATATTCTTTTGTTGCGCGTTATACTGATCTTTTTATAGAGACAAGGGGGGATTATGTCACGAGTGCAAGAAAATATTTCTTCTGATGGGAGGTTGGGAGAGATTTTTTTCAAATATAGGGACTACTCTCCAATTCCTTTGATTCTTATTTTATTGATAGTGGCAGAGCCTACTGTATTATTTGCTTCATTTGGACTTTCTTTCATTTTTTTTGGTGAATTTTTAAGGCTTTATAGCGTTTCCTTTATTGGTCCAAAATCCCGTACTCGTACAAGAACACTTGGTCAAAAATTGATCGAAGATGGGCCTTACGGGATCTCTCGAAACCCTCTTTATCTGGCTAATTTTTTTATATGCTTTGGTTTTGCTTGTTATTCTGGAAAGATATGGTTTGTGGTGGTGGCGTCCTTTGTTTTTTATGTGCAATATCATTATATCATTCGCTTTGAAGAAGAGTTGTTATCAAGAGAGTTTCCTGATACCTACTTTTCTTATTGTGAAAGGGTTCCAAGACTTTTTCCAAGTGCTCTTCCTGATTTTGAAAAGCTCAGAATGCCTGAGAATTTTTTCCTTTCTTTGAGAACAGAAAAGAGGACTTTGAGCACAATTTGTGTGGTGTTAGTTTTTCTTCTTATTTTCAACTCGTAGAAAAAATTTTAAAACTTGAGAAGAGAAAAAATAGGGCACTCTAATTTAAATTCACTCCCAATAGATGTGCGAATATCCATAACAAAACCAGCTCCTACTAACTCAGCTTTTGATTTTTTGATCAGGGTAGCAGCAGCTCTCGATGAGCCCCCTGTGGCTATAAGGTCATCTATCAGAACAACTTTATCTCCTTCGCTAATAGCCAGAGAACTGACTTCTAATGTGGATTCGCCATACTCAAGGCTATAGCTTTCTGAGATGGTAGGAGGAGGTAGCTTTCCTTTTTTACGTGCGAGTATGAGTGGTTTCTCTAAGAGATAAGCTAGAGTGGAGGCAAATAGGAAGCCTCTTGCATCGATAGCTAAAAGTTTATTAAAGTCCACTTTTTTATAATGTGTTTTAAATTCTTGAATAATAAATTGGAAACAAGAAGGATTTAGAAGAAGGGGGCTTATGTCTTTAAAAAGAATTCCTTCTTTTGGCCAATCTTTTATTTCACGCAAGTGTTCTTTTAAGTTCATGATAGTAACCTTATATAAGGAAAGACTATTGCTGGGTTACTACATTGTACGAAAAAAATAAAGAGTTGTCTTAAAATCTTAAAAAATAGTTTAAAAAAATAGGGCTCTGATCAAGTTTCCACTCATTTTTTATTTTAGTGAGATAAAAAAAATCAAGGTTCTTTGTTTGTTTATTTTCTTCTTTTCTATAGTAGTAGAGTTTAAAATAGTTTTTTCTCCAAGTTTTTTCTACTTTTGAAAAAATAATATCTTTTGGAAGACTTTTTTTGTAAAGATCAAGATTTAGCCCGACTAGAATTTGACTGCTAGGAGTCAGAAGGTGCATGTGCCTCTCTAGATCATTCCACATAAGGCTCCAACGGAGTTCTTGAAAAAAATCTTTAAAATTAGATGGCTTTCTGATATTTTTTTTGAGATTTCTTTTCTTTTTCTCTTGAAGCCAATCTTTGTTTGAGGAGAAAAAAACTAAACCTTGAGACGAAAAACTTAGATTAATAAAAGTTTTTTTCCAGAACACAAGATTTGTTGGTACAAGCCAGCAGAGTAGTAGAATAGCTAAGACTCGAAAACTAGAATGAACTCTAGAGGGATGAGGTTTTTTTTGAAATTGTTGAAAGCGCAGTATTTTTTCAGAAAGTGTTCCCCCTTTTTTTGTTAAAAAGAGAACTATGTTGGGGATAGAAAAAAAGAAAATAAATATGTAGAGACTTAAATAAGTGTGCAGCATTTTTTCTTTTAAGGTAGCTTTTTTTTCGTTCCAAGCAATAAACCATATCTGTGAAAGATGCTGTCCAGGTGTCTTTCTAAAAAAAAGAAGAAACAAAATTAGAGGGAGGGGAAAAAGAACTAAAAAAGATAAGATGAGTAAATAAGAAATTAAAAATCTTTCTTGGATCAAAAAAAATAGAAAAAAATTAGAAATTATTTCACTTTCGAAAAAGAGAAAATAGAGGCTCCAAAAAATTGTAGTGAAAAAAAAATCTAAGATAACAGCAAAGGATTTTCTTTTAAAACTTGCAGGATAAAATTTTTTTTCCATAAATTCGAATCCTCCTTTTAGATGAATGATCGGAAGTTTTATAACTAATGTTTAGAGTTTGATCTCTTTGTTAAAAGAAATAAACATAAGAAGTGCCAGTAAAGCACTTAAGCTTATATAGAGTCCTATAAGAGGTATGTGTCCATGAAGGCGTAAATTTTCTGCTATTAAAAGTGAGCTGCCACCAAAAATAGCTGCTCCAAGAGACCACGATAAACTTGAGCCAGCTAGTCTTATCTCCGAAGGAAAAGCTAAACTAACATAGGTGAGTAAAACAGATGAGCTTAGGCCGTTGATAAGCCCATAAAGGATTTGTCCTAAAAGTAATAGTGTAAAACTAGAACTGACTGAAAACTTAATTATAAAAGGACCGAAAAAAGTTGCAACTAAGAGAGAGATAATACAAAGTTTTCTTGCGGAAAAATTATTTTTTTTGAACAGAAAAAAACAAACAAGCATTGTTAAGGTAGCTAAGCATTGTCCTATAAGAATGACAGAGTGCACTTGTCCTTTTGAAAAAAAATCAGCATGTTGAGCTAATTTTTCATAAAATATATTCGCAATATAAACAAAATTTGAGATAAACATGGAGCATAAAAAACAAAGAATAAAAGCATGTTTATTTTTTTTAAAAACGTTAAGAAGTGGATTTTTTTTAAGTCGATTTTCTTGCTTTGCTTGTAAAAAAACCTGGGATTCAACTAAGGTTCGTCTCAAGTAGTAAGCAATGAAGCCAAGAAAAGAGCTTGATAGAAACACAAATCGCCAAGCATTTTCTGGAAGAAATCCGCTGTAAACAAGAGAAGATATTAATCCTCCAAGAAGCATCCCAAGAGATGCTGACATTGGTCCTAAAAGTCCAAAGCAAAACGGTTTATCTTTGCCAAAAGTTTCAATGAGAATAAGAAGAGAACTATTAAACTCTCCTGAAACACTAAAGCCTTGTAGCATGCGACAGAAAATAAGAAGAATCGGTGAGAGGATACCTATATTTTCATAAGAGGGTATAAGAGCAATGGATGCTGTAGCAAGAGACATCAGAAGAAGAGAATTTTTGAGAACGACAACTCGTCCTAAACGATCTCCTATGTGTCCAAAAAAAAGAGCTCCTAAAGGTCTAGCAATGTAACTTGAACCAAAAATCATATAGGTTTTTAAAGTAGCAAGAGCTTGTGTGTCGTGAGAAAAAAAGTGAGTGCCAATTTTGTGAGAGATATAGGCAAAAAGTGTGAACTCTAGCCATTCCAAGGTATTTCCTGCAAGTATTGCTAGTATTGTTAAAGTTTCTTTTTGTTTTTTCATTTGAGTGATTTCTGACTTATGGGTTTTTAGCGACAAGGTGGCTCACTTTTTTTTGAATGTATAAGAGTAAACCTTTTTTGAAGAAAGAAGAATAGAAGTTCTTGACCTATTTTTGAAAAAAAATTACTCTGATTACTTTTGTATTTCTTTTTTCATGGATTTTAAAAAATTATGCTAAGTGGCGCGCATAAATCTTCTAGGCAAATGTGTCTTTCTTTTCTTGGAATGATTTTTGGTGCTTTTCTTGCAGCTTTCTCGCTAGAAGTTTTTCTTCTTCCTAATCATATTATTGATGGGGGAGTTATCGGTTTTTCTATTATTGTGAGCGAACTTTTAGGCAGTGATCTCTGGCTTTATCCTCTTGTTTTTATCTTTAATTTGCCGTTTTTATTTTTAGCGTATAGGTTTATTTCTAAAGCTCTTCTTTTGCAGATGTTTGTTGCTATTTTGTCTTTTTCTTTTTTTGGGCATTTTATTACGCTTTCTCCTTGGGCTATCTTTGGTCACTATAAGGGTGATCTTTTGGAGATTGTTGTTATGGGAGGTGGGCTTCTAGGCCTTGGTGTTGGAAGTATTATTCGCTGCGGTGGTTGTTTAGATGGAACAGAAATCCTTGGTATCCTTATGAACAAACGCTATGGGTTCAGTGTAGGGACAATAGTTCTTTTCTTTAATGTTTTTCTTTTTGTGATTGCTGGTTTTATTTTTCATGATTGGCGTTCTTCTATTCAGTCTTTGATTACCTTCTTAATTGTCATTAAAATTATGGATATGGTAATTCTTGGTTTGAATGAGATGAAGTCTATCATGATTTTTTCTGACAGATCAGATGAAATAGCAAAAGATCTTATTCATAAATTGGGGTTAGGTCTTACTTTTTTGAATGGTCGAGGAGGATTTACTGGTGCTGAAAAACAGATTATTTATCTTATAGCTGAGCGTATCCAACTTTCAGAAATCAAGACTCTTGTTCACCAAAAAGATCCTTACGCATTTATTGCTATAGAAAATTTGCATGAAGTAGCTTGTCAAAATTTAAATTTTGTTTCAAAAAAGCCATTACCAAACTTGGTTAAATAAATTGAGCGATATTTATAACTCTCTATTCATATTGAGTGCACTGATACTCTTCTCTAAAATTGGTTAAATCTTTTATTTCAGCTTCTGAATACTTTATCTGTAACATAAGTTTGCCTAAGTTACTTTTTAAACTCAAGCCATAAGAGTTGAGGTCACTTCTGTTGTAGATAAGAAGAGGAGGCGTTTTTTTCTGAGTAGCCTTTTTTTCTTGCATTTTTTGCAAATAAAAATCTTTTTCTTTTTCTTTTAATTTTGTTTTATCAAGTAATTGACTAACTTTTATATCTCGTAGTCTCTCTTGCTGTGAGATATGTTCTCTTGCTTCGTGATGGAGAAGTTTTTCTATTTCTTCTTGTTTTTCTAGTGCGAGTGAAATTCGCTCTTCATTTTCTTGTTTTTTTTCTTTTTCTTCTATTTTCTTTTTTTTATTTTCTACTTCTTGATAGTAAAGTGCTTTAGCAATTTCTGAACTTCGTGCATCTTTGTAGAGTTTATACTGATTTGTTCGTCCAATAGGAATAAAATTTGCTCCTAGTTTTACTCTCTTCACATTTGTATAGAAGATACCTTCATTTGCTTTCAAAAAATCCCAAATACTCTCTACAGCATGGTTGGCGAAGTGCCATCTCATAACAGTTTGTTTAGTTGATCGGCAAAGCCAAGGGAGATCTTTATTGAAAGTTGGAACCTTTCTTTTTTGTAGAAGATCGTCGTAGTCTTTTTTGTATTGTTTATAACTATCGTAAGCAGTTTCTTTAAAATAAGACAGATAAGAAAAACCATTTTTTTCGTAAATTGATTTTTGAATTTTTATGTACTCTTCGACAATGTTAAAATCCATGCTACTTCCAGCATCCCATGTGTTTAGCTGAAGTCGTTTTAAAGTGTTGTTCAGTATTTGAATTTGTGTGTTGAGATAAACTGTTGTGTCTCCTACTTTTTGTAAGAGTTGTAAATAACTATTATCAATAAGTTGGATGAGTTCTTGATTGTTTTTTGAATCTTCTGTTTTTTTCAAACTAAGGAAATCTTTTGTTGGAATTAGCAATTCTGTATCAAGAATTGTTCTGTTTGTTTTTAAATAAATGAGAAGTGGTTCTACGGCTTCGGTGTAAATATCTGGGTATTTTTTTTTGTGAAGTTCTAAAACAAGTTGTGTATTTGTGAAGGGTTCTAGAAGTCCTCTCATAATCTCAAAATCTTCTAGTTGATTGAAAGACTCCATGAGAAGAACTTTTTTTCCTAGATCACTAGCATATTTGATGGCTTGTGATTTGTTAGGAGCTGTTTTCAAAGTTTCTTCTTCTGTTTTTTTTATAAACATGTCTATAGAAGTGTGAAGATAGTAGGTTTCTAGTTTTTGTCTTGAGTTATAATAATTTTCTTTGAAGTTTAGAATTTCTTGATTTCTTACTTTTTGTTCCTCTAAGAGCCTATCTTTATAAGCATTTATTTCATTAATTTGTTTTGTTATAGCAGCTATCTCTTCGAGTGTTTTTTTCTTATCTACTCCAAGAACATGAGCGTTTTCAATGTCACGTCGTAGTTTAAAAAAAGCACAAATAAGCCCTTCAAATTGAGCTCTTTCTTCTGGGATTTCCCAGTTGAAAGGAGGTTTAAAAAGACTGGCTAATATCTTTAATGTGCTGCCAACAGCAATGCCAGCAGCAGAATATAAAAAACCAGAACCTGTAGGTATCAGGAGTGAAGCTTGTCCCATGGTGGTAATGATGTCTCCAAGGGTGCTAAGAAAGCCTTTTCTCTTGAGGTTGTTAACACAGTCATCATTTTGACTTAAGCCGACCAAGTAGGAGCTCACAGTTGAATAGTAATCAGAAGTTGTTGAGCTTGGTGTACTAGTAGTACTTGTTCCTGTTATTGTTTCAGTAGTGGCTGTTGTTGCTACTGCGCTTGTTGAGCTCAAGTCTGTGATATTAGATAAGCTTGCAAGAGTTGCATAAGAAGCTGCTGGAGTTTTAGATAGTGTCATGATCAGAGCTCCTTTTTCTGTGATGCCGCTAAGACTTTTTAGAAGAGCCCCTGTCGTTCCACTCGAGCAGTTTCCTGAGTCAAACGCTTTTGTTACTATTCTTAATTTTTCATAAAGTTCAGATACAGCTAAATTTTCCATGGGGCATTTGTCTGGTCTTTTGATCATTTTATCTTTCATGAGATCTTTGAGGCTTGGATGTTCTAAGAGTTTGTCAAACTCATCAGATTTTGCCATCAAATCTTCTGAGATATGAAACTCTAGAGATGTTTCTGAAGCAGAAAAAATAAATGGAGCATGGTAAAATAAGGCAAAAAAAACTATGAACGACAATAGTCTCATGTTCCAAGGGCTCCATCAAAAAGGTGTTTTTTCTTTTATAAGGACTTTGTCCTTTGCAGCAAAGAAGCTAAAAAGTTTGGAATAAGTTTTTATGTGTTGCTTTTTACCTTGGAGTGTCGATTCTTCGTTGCCATTCAAGACTTTTCCAGCTAAAATTGTTATTTCTTAAAGTATTTGAGCGCTCCTACTTATTTCTTGATTTCTTTTAAACTTGTGGAAGAAACTTTTTATGAACGAAAAAAAGATGATTGATTATGGTATCCCTTTTAAAAAATCTAGCGAAATAAGGGAGTTATTCTTAAATTTTTTTAAACAACGTGCCCACACGTATGTGTCATCAGCCTCTATAGCTCCGATGGATGATCCTTCGATTTTTTTTACAAACTCAGGGATGAATCAGTTTAAAAGTCTTTTTTTAGGCTCAAGCTCGAGTGATTTAAAAAGGGCGGTGAACACGCAGAAGTGCTTAAGGGTCTCTGGTAAGCACAATGACCTTGAGGAAGTTGGCTTAGATGGTACTCACCACACTTTCTTTGAGATGCTAGGGAATTGGTCTTTTGGCGACTATTACAAGAAAGATATTATCCATTGGGCTTGGGAGTTTCTGACAGTCACTTGCCAGATTCCTAAAGAAAGATTGTTTGTCACAATCTATAAAAATGATGATGAAGCAGAAGAATTTTGGAAATCAGAAACTAACATTGATCATCACAGAATTCTTCGCTTTGATGAGAAAGATAATTTTTGGGAAATGGGTTCTGTAGGCCCTTGTGGTCCTTGTACTGAGATTCATTTTGATAAAGGGGATCTAGACACGCAAGATAAATTTTATAAAGATAAAATTCTTGGTGTGAATGGTCAGAATGAGCGTTTTGTGGAAATTTGGAACCTTGTCTTCATGCAGTATGAGAGACTAGCAGATGGTTCTTTAAAAGAACTCTCGAGTAAGCATGTCGACACAGGAGCAGGGTTTGAACGTCTTTGTTCTGTGATGCAAAACAAAGAGTCGAATTATGATACAGATGTTTTTTCTCCCATTATTACTAAGCTGTCTCAGGTGACAGGCACAACCTATGACAGAGGAGAGAAGGGAGTTCCTTACCGTGTGATTTGTGATCACTTGAGAGCTCTTGTCTTTGCTATTTGTGATGGTATCACACCTGGAAATGAAGGCAGAGGCTATGTGATTCGTCGTATTTTAAGACGAGCTAGTCGCTTTGCTTACAAACTTGGTCAAGAAGAACCTTGTCTTTATAAATTAGTGGATACATTAGTAGATCTCATGAAAGATGTGTTCCCTGATTTAGAAAAAAGAAGAGACTACATAAAACAAGTGATTCAGTCTGAAGAGTCTCGATTTTTAAGGACACTTGGAGCTGGGCTTATTCGTTTTGAAAAATTAGTAGCAAAGCTAAAGGAAGAAAAGAAAACAGAAATTCCTGGAGAAGATGTCTTTCTTTTTCATGACACCTATGGATTTCCAGTCGACTTGACACGTTTGATTGCAAAAGAGCAGGATTTTTCTATTGATGAAGCAGGTTATCATACCGCTATGGAAGAGCAAAAAAGTCGAGCTCGAAAAGCTTCTAAATTTTCAGGAGATCTTCTATCTGATGACAACTGGATTCTTTTAGAGAAGGCAAGAGAAACCAAGTTTTTAGGTTACACAGATTTTGAAATAAATGCTAAGGCTCTTCGTTATGCTGAAGTGGGTGATGAGCTTTATGTGGTGCTTGACCAAACTCCTTTTTATGCAGAAGCTGGTGGACAAGTAGGGGATCGAGGGACTCTTTCTAATAAAGATCTCTCTTTAAAAGTTATTGATACTATTAAAATACTTGATCTCCATGTGCATCGTTGTGAACTTGTGTCTGGTCTTGTTAGCAAAGAAACAATTTGTGTTCTCAAAGCTTCTATTGATGAAACTCTTCGTTATGATGTTATTCGTAATCACTCAGCAACTCATCTTCTGCATGCTGCTCTTCAAAAAGTGATTGGATCGCATGTGAATCAGCAGGGTTCTTCTGTAGGGCCTGATAGACTTCGTTTTGACTTCACTCATCATGAAGCTTTAAAAGAAGAAGAATTTGCAAAAATAGAAGATCTTGTGAATGAAAAAATTCGCGAAAATATTTCTGTAGACACAGCTATTATGAGCCTTAATGAAGCAAAAGATACTGGGGCTATGGCACTTTTTGGTGAAAAATATGATGATACCGTTCGTGTTTTAACTATGGGTGACTTTAGTCGAGAACTTTGTGGTGGTACTCATGTTAAAAGAACAGGGGATATCGGAGGTTTTGCTATTTTGTCAGAAGCTTCTATTGCTTCTAGTGTAAGACGTATTGAAGCGGTGACTGGGAAAGCTCTTTGTGAATACAGAAAAAGTCAGAAAAAACTCACAGATTCTCTTTCAAGATCTCTAAAAGTGCCTTCTGAAAATATTCTTCTAAAGGTAAAAGATCTTCTTATGCTTGTGAAAGACCAGTCACAAATGATTCACTCTTTGAGTGAAGAAAAAATTTCTCATTATTTAAAATCTTTTCTAACTAAAGAAAGTTTTTTTGTTAATGAAGAACCTGTTTTTATAGAAGAGCTCGATGCTAAAATAATTATTAAGAGTGATCTCCAAAAAGTTTTAGAAAATTTGCAGCAAAGCTTAGCTAAAGGACTTGTCATTGCTATGTGGTCTGATCATGAGTCATGTCAACTTCTTGTTGGTGTTTCTAAAAACAGTGCTAAAAATTTTCATGCTGGAAATATTGTAAAAGAACTTTCATCCTTTTTTGACGGAAAAGGTGGAGGACGTCCTGATAAGGCTCAAGCAGGGCTAAAGAAAAAACCTTCTATGGAAAAACTGAAATTGAAGCTTGAGGAGATTCTTTAATTTTGAACGAGAACGAATTATTTCCCTCTATTACAGCGCTTGGAGCAAAACTATTTGGAGTTTCAGAAGAAAAATTTTCTGACTGGAAGTGGCAGTTAAAAAAGCAAGTACGTACAAGAAAAGAAGCTGTAGCTGTTCTCGAGTTGACAGAGGATGAAGAAAGAGCTTTCTCAGAAGTAGAGCCTCTTTTTAATATTGGAATCTCTCCTTATGCAATGAGTCTTATGGCTTCTATGCAACAAAGAGGTGAGGACATTACAGCGTTAAAGTTGCAGCTTATTCCAAGATTAGCAGAACTTTCTGATGCGAATGGAAAAAAAGATCCTCTCGAGGAGTCAGCTAACTCTCCTGTGAAAGAAGTAGTTCAAGCTTATCCAGACCGAGTTGCTTTTTGTGTGTCAAATCTCTGTCCTGTGTATTGTCGCTATTGTTTTCGTAAAAGAAGAGATGAAGAAGAAGGGCTTCACTATAATAGAAAAATTATAGAAGAAGGAGTGAACTATATTGCTTCTAACGAAAATATTCGTGATGTTCTCATAACTGGTGGTGATCCTTTTATTGCTAGTGATCAGACTATCGAAAATCTTCTCGAAAAGATCAGAGCTATACCACATGTCGAAGTGATTCGCTTTGGGACAAGAACTCCTGTGGCTATGCCCCAAAGGATAACAGATGATCTTGTTGGGATTTTAAAGAAGTATCACCCTTTATGGCTGAACACGCACTTCAACACAGAAGAAGAACTGACACCTGAAGCTTGCGAAGCCTTAAGGAAATTAGCGGATGCTGGAATTCCTCTTGGGAATCAAGCAGTTCTTTTGAGAGGAGTAAATGATTCGACAGAAAAAATGCTTGGTCTGTGTAGAAAATTAATTCGTAATCGTGTGAGGCCGTACTATATTTTTTACCCTCATATGATAGAAGGTACTGAACATCTTCGTGTTCATTATAAAAAAGGAATTGAAATTCTAAAAGGAATGAGAGGGAAAATTTCTGGCTTTGCTATTCCGCAATATATTTTAGACACCCCTTCTGGTAAAATTTCTTTAAGCCATAATCATATCCTGAAAGAAGATGGAAAAGATCTTATTTTAGAAGACTTAAATGGAAACCCTTGGAGAGAAATAGACGCTCTGCACCCTCCTCTTTAAAATTATTTTAATGTCTTTTGATTAAATACTTAGAAAAAATTAATTATTTTTTTTACTCTCTTTAATCAGAGCGTTAACGTTGAGGAGGTTCTATGAGTGATTTCAGGAAAGTTTCTCTTTGTTTTTTGTTTCTTTTTCTTTCTTTTCCCCTTTTGTCAGTTGATTCTTCTAGTACAGAGCTTGTAGAGGTCTCTCCATTCCGTTCATTTTATAGACAAGACGATTACACGCTCACAAAAAAATGGATTAAAAAAGTTGTTTTAGAAGGAAGACGTCATGATCTCACCTATGAAGATATTTGCTCTCCTCATGCTTTTGAAATTTTTCTTGTAAAGACACTTACATCTTTTGGTCATGCTTCTTGTCTTCTGAATTTTGGAGAACTCCCTGAATTTATGGCTTATCAGGTTATGCTTATTAGGCGTCTTGAATATTCTATGAATTATCTTGTGAGTGTGTTTGGAAAAGTAGACCAGCTGAAACAGTTGCTTGAAAGGCAAAATCTATCGCTTTCTAGAGAAAAAGCAGAAGAGCTTCTGAGTATGTATTCATCTATGACTTCAAAAAATAGAAGAAATTTTTTGTCTATTTATAGCTCGATTAAAGCTGTTAAGAACGAGGACGAACTTATTTATTTGCAAAGATACTTTGCAGCAAAGCCGTCTCAAGAAGAAATAGCTAGAAAAAAAACTCAACTTTATCTTCTTCTTCGAGAGACCCTAGAACAGGGATATTCTAAAAAATGCTCTCTTCTTCCAGAAGGTCAATATTTACAAGGCTCTTTAATAAAAGTTGCAGAGGAAGCTAAAGCTCTTATTCAATTTTTTAGTCGTCATTATAAAAAAGCTCTAGAACCTTTCTTTCATGATGTGAGAATTTTTCCGCTTCTTCTTAAGTTAGCGCAGACGGATAAATTAAAGAAAAAAGATTTTGAGATGTTTCAAGATTTTGAATTTAAAAAAATAAGTGATTTGATGACCTCTTTGCGGTCACAAAAAAAGATTGATTATTTTTCAGAGAAATCAGAGATGTTATCTTCTTTTATTTTGGAAGTGAGGAAATCTTTTTCTGAAAGAAATTATAAAATTGCACCTTGGCTTGATTTGGAAGAAGCAAGTCTTAGAGATCTTTTCTTTGATTTTCACCGATTTTTCAATGGATACATAACAAGAAGGGAAAAATTTTTAGAAAACAGACGAGGTCTTGTACAAGAAATTCCTTTTATGAGGACGGGATATTTTTTGAGAAGACAATAATCTTAGAGTTTTTTAGATATTATAAATTATAAGACAGTCCAAAACGTGTTTCAACATAGCTCATATAACTTATTTTTGCTTCATAGATAGGTGTGTTGCCGCCTATAAATCTTCTGCTCTCTAGGTTCATCCAGCTCATAGAATAAGCTAAATCTAAGTGTAAAGAAAACCCAGAGCGAGATTCTTGATCAAAGTTATATTCTATTCCGAAGCCAGGAATAAGAAGAGGCCCTATGCCTTTATTTTCTGAACTAGGCATGACGAGTATTTTGAGCCCAGTTTCACAGAAGATTTGAAACTCTAGGTTTTTTACTACTTGGATATGAGTTTTTAATGGAAGAGTAATATCAAAAAAAACTGGAAGAGACACTCCACCTGATACTCGTATAAGGTGTTGATTAATAGATCTTGTGAATTCACTTTCTTCAAAGAAAAAACCAATTGTTATATTGATTCCAAAACTAAAATTTTGATGGGGGCGCAAGAGAAAAGAGTTAAGCAGTCCTAGGCCTACTCCAGTGGGATCGTTTCTTTTATAAGGGGTAGCGTCTTGAAATCCTGTGGATGTCACAAAATTTCCAACAGGAATAAAGGTGATTGAAGTTTGAAGTCTAAAAATATTCCGCGGATCGTTCTCTGCAGATAGTGTTTCAGAGAGTATTGTTAGCGCGCTAAAAATACTGAAAAAAAAAGCGATACAAAATTTTTTCATTTTTTCCTTTAAAATAAGACTGTTTTATATTTTTTTATAAACAAAATTTTAAAAAACTTAGATAATCTAAATTTTATCAAATTAAGATTCAAATGAAAACCTTATTGGTCTTCAAAATTAGTAATTTCATCCCTTGTTTCTCTATTATCCTCTTATTAATATCCTAAAATCTTTCCATAATACTTTTGATACCGAGGTAAAACATGAAGTCTAAGCTTATTTATGCATTTATTCTTTTTTCTTTTCTTTCGAAGTTCGCTTTTGCTAATCAAGACTCTAATTTTAAGCGAGAAAAAGTTGAAACTTTTGTGGGGATGCTTGAGATGGTGCAAATCTCAGAGCATCCTGAAGTTGTCTTAGTGGTGTCTGAAAATGAAATTTATAGACTTCAGATTTTTTTCCATTTACGAGGAGTTACCTTAAATAATATTGGAAAACGAGTAGAGATAAAAGGAGTTCGTGTTCAAAGTGAAAAAAATAATCTGTTCCCACTTTTAAAAGTGAGAAACCTTGTGCACAGAGCGCGTTAACGAGAGTAGTTAGCATTTTTTACCCTCCATTGACAGTACTTACGCCAACTAAAAACACCAATAAAGACACTTGCTGGCACAAGAAAAGCTCCTTTTATACGAAGGCTTGTGGAAAAAATTGGTGGGTACTTGCTGTAATCCCCATAGAACGAAGTAACACTAGCTTCGTAGAGTGAGTACACACCTAGGGAAAGAATTGTTGCAGCCAAAGCGGTTTCTTTAAAATTCCATGCAGGAGGATTTCGAAAGTTCAAGTAATGCTGTTTTTCATGCTCACTTGTTCCTAGAAGAGAAAAACTTAAACTTAAACAACAACAGAGAAGAAAAATTTTTTTAAAGATTTGCATAAAAAATTTCTTTCTTAAATCATTAAAAATGAAAAATTGAAAACGCTTTTTTTTACTACAAAGGATTCTTGTCTTCAAGTGTGAAAAAATTACATTAGAGCTAGTATTATTTTAGCTTTGCATAAGGGCAGTATTTAAGTATATCATTCACTACAGGTCTTTCATAAAGAAGAACTATTTGGAGAGTCTATGGATCATCTTGATTTAGCTCCTTGGCTTCTTGTTATTCCTGCACGTTTTGATTCCTCACGCTTACCTTATAAAATGAAGCAAGATCTCTGTGGTAAACCTCTTATTATTCGTGTTTACGAAAATTTGCGTGATTTCTTTGGTGATAAATTAAAAATTTTAGTGGCTACAGATGCTGAAGAACTGTCAGAAATTTGCACATTGCATAAAGTTCCTTTTTTTCTAACAAGTTCTTCTCATAAGAGTGGAACAGATCGTTGTTATGAAGTGGCACGTGCTCATGATAGGCCATATATCTTAAATGTTCAGGGAGATGAACCGTTTTTAAATCCAAAAGATTTAGTTGGGATCTTACAAGCTTCAAATAAATTAGAAGAGGGGCAAATTCTTACCCTTGCCTATCGTTCTCATAGTGAAGAAGATTTTCATAAACTGTCTGTTGTGAAGTTGATTCCAAAAGGAAAGGAGGCTCTTACTTTTGCAAGAGCTGATCCACAAGGAAATCCACTAGATTTTTATCATCATCTTGGAGTCTATGCTTATCATAAAGAGACTTTAAAAAAATTTTGTTCTTTAGCAGAGAGTCCTCTTGAGCAGCAGCTTCGCCTTGAACAAATGAGAGCTCTTGAGAATGGTTTGACAGTAAGTTTTGTTGAAGCTAAAACAGGTTCTTTTGGAATTGATACAGAAGAAGACCTTATACGAGCTAGGAATTTATTTCCATTAAGGAAAAGGGAAGAGTCTTTATGAAGTTTTTTCTCAGTTTGCTTTTTTGCTCTTCTTCTTTTTTACAAGCTTTCCCAATTAATTTTTATAGGAATCAGGGAGAGCTAAAGTATGATGAGCTGGTGAATGAGCACTTCAAGTTTTATCATGACACAGACACTCCTCATGAAGGAGTCTTGCTTTTTAACTCTCTTGAAACTGCGGTTCCAAAATTAAGTGCCTGGTTTTCTGTGGATCCAAAAGATTCTATGTTAGCAATTAGTTCTTCTAAAACATCTCATGCCTCCTTTGCCAACTTTTTTTTTAATACAATAGAGCTCCAAACTTTAGGAAGTGGTGGTAGAGATTTAGCTTGGCATGAGCTGACTCACATGTTCATGTATAAGAAGTTTGACTATCCTTTTCTTCATTTTTTTCTTGGATATTCAACACCAGTTCTTCATCTCTTTTGGATGCCAGTGTGGTTTATTGAGGGCTTAGCAGAACTGACAAGTCGTTCTTCAGGTTCCGCTAAAATGGCAAGTGTTGAGAGATATCAAGCTCTGAGTGGAGACTGGCCCTCCTATGACAGTCTTCATAGTCTTTATGATGGAAATGGTTTTGCAGAAAGAGGGTATGCTACTTCTGGTGCATTTTTAACTTGGTTGTTACTGAAGAAAAATGAGAACTTCATCCCAACTTTGCTTGATAATATAAAAAAATATTCTATGCCATGGTATTATATTTGGCGCCTTAATCCCTTTAGTTCGTTTTTGCCAGTGGATCATTCTTTAGAGCTTGTATTCAAAAAGAAGGGAAGAGCTCTTTATGAAGACTATAAAAAAGAAGCAAGAAACCATTGGTTGTCTCAAGATTATGGCAAATTTTTTTCGGATGAAAAAAATCCTAAATTTTCTTTAAGTGTAAATAGACCAGTTTTTGTAAGTGGAAAACTCGGTTATATTCTAGTAGAAACTGAGTCAAAAATTCGTCATCATAAGTTAGTTTTTGATTCTGTTACAGGGTGGCTTGTCGGTTTAAAACCTTATGGTCCTGAGTTCGAAAATTGGTTTGATGCTAGTTCTATTGTTTCTAGTTCGGATAAAACTTTTGTCATTGAATATGACAGAGACTTTAAATACGGGACAACAACACATAAACTTGTGAGACTTTCTGATCAGAAAAAAATGAATTATCTTAAAAAAGAAAAAGTCATTTATCAACCAAAAGGATTTGTAAATGGAATGTATCAAAGCCATAATAATATTCTTTGGCATGAGTCAGAAAAAGAAAGCACTCGTCTTTGTATGATGAATCAAAAAGATTTTTTTGAAACAAATAAAATAACAGATAAAAATAAAAATTGTTTTCTTGAGAGAAAATTTCCAGAAGTGATAACTTTCCTTGGACAAGAAAAGCTCAGTTCATCTGAAACAAGCGATGAAGTAAAAGCTGTCTTTTATAAGGAAGAAAAAGAAAAGCTAAAAGGAAAATCAGAAGAAATTTTTCGCTTTGATCTGGACTCTCAGCTGACAACTCGTTTGTCTTATCCCTATGGAGGAAGTGTTAAGAGGGTTGAACCTTATCAAAAAGGTTATTTATTTCTTGTGGAAACTTTGTCGAGACAAATATTTGTTCACATGAAAGAAGAGGGTGAGTGTCTTGGGCAATATGAGTTTCAAGACTATGTGTTAGATTTTAATGTTTTTCTTGATGATTCACTAATTTTATCTATTTATAAAGGAAAATATAAGTCTCTTAGGAAAGTGACTCTTTCTGATCTCAAAAAAAGTGAGTGTTCTTATTTTAAGGATCATGATTCTCCACTTCTTTATGCTGAAAGAAAAGGAGGGATGGTGCCTACGCTTGAAGAGTCTTTAAGAGAAAGCTCTTATTGGGCGAGTGATCTTTTAGACGTGGAATCTTTTAAAATAAAAGAAGAAAAAATAGCACAAGAAGAAGATGAAATTGATTTAAAACTTTTTAAAAATAAAAGTTCTATTCGTCCTGCTAGATTTCGTGCAAGATCTGTTTTTTATCTTCCAATTTTTTTAAATCCAAATGACATTACAGAGCTTGGTATTGGGATTTTTACAATTCCTTTTATGGATCATTTACAAAATCATCAAGTATGGGCAAATGCTTTCTGGGACTTTAAAAATGTTCCTGCCTTTAGTTTAGAGTATAGGCTTAGACGTTTTTGGCCAACGATTTCGTTTGAGCTTTATAGGAGAGAATTTTGGAATGGTTTTGAAATTCAAACAGCAATAAATCCGAATGAAAAAGACAAAATTCTTCTTTCATTTGTTTCTGAAGTAGGTGGACTTTTTTCGATTAACTTCACATGGTATACAAAAAAAACGACAACTTCTCTTACAAGTGGGCTGAAAGCTGCTTTTATAAAAGATCTTACAAGGCTTAGTACTACAGATAAAACTATTGTTGGAGGTCTCTATAGACCATCTCTTAGTCTTAGTCATCTTATAAACTTTGATCAATTCTCACTCGCTTTTGGTGGAAGGTTTGCTTATACACTCCCTGTCTTTGAATCAAAATTTAATTACTACACTTTAGGAGGTGATGTCACAGCGAATAAACCTCTTAGTTTGTTAGACTCTACTTTAATTTTTTCTTTGTCTGGTGACACAACAAGGGGAGAAGCTGGTAAAATTCCATTGCTCAGGCAGTATTACACTGCTTTGAAGACTTCTATTCCTTTGGGAGCACTGGAGTTTAGTGATTCTAATTTCTATCTTTTTGGTTCTCGTAGACTTTTTCAATTACGCTACGGGGATGATAAAGCAAGAGTTTCTCTTAAATGGAAAGTGCCAATTATCTCTCAAGTGGATAAATTGCTTTGGGTTTTCTTTTTAAAACAGCTTAATTTTACAACGCTTTTGAACTATGGAGGGATATGGAATAAGGGGGAATTTGATTTTAAAAAACTCGGTCTTTCTCATGCCTATAATCTTGATTTACACTTTGGCAACAAAGGTGTAGATCTCTACAGTGGAATTGGTGTTGGTCAGTATGTAGCTATGGATACTGGAAAGCCTGAAGCCTTACTTCCAGCTCTTTACTTTAGGTTCGGGTTTCAAGCCTTATTCTAGATTGTAAGATTCTAGGAAAATTATTTAACAATTTTTTGCTGATAAGATTCGTTTTTATGGGAAATACATGGGGTCACAGTTTTCGTGTGACAAGTTTTGGGGAATCTCACAGTCGTGCTCTTGGTGTTGTGATTGATGGATGTCCTCCTCGTCTTTCTTTATGTGAGGAAGATATTCAAAAATTTTTGGATGAGAGGCGCCCTGGTCAGAGTGATCTTGTTACAGCCAGAAAAGAAACAGATCGTGTAATTATTCTTTCTGGAGTAGAAAACGGGAGGACTCTAGGCACCCCGATTGGTTTAATGATTGAGAATGAAGACGCTAAGCCAGAAGAGTATTCTGAAATTCAAAAATTTTTTAGACCCTCCCATGGTGATTATACAAATTTTGCAAAATATGGTGTGAGAAGTGCCAGTGGCGGTGGTCGTAGTAGTGTGAGAGAAACAGTAGCAAGAGTTGCTGCTGGTGCTGTTGCAAGGAAAATATTAGAAAAATTTGTGCCTGATTTGCACCTTGTTGCTTATGTTGAAAGTGTAAAAGACGTAAAACTTGAAAACTTCGATCCAAGTTTTCTAAGACGAGAAAATGTCTATAAAAGTTTAGTACGCTGTCCTTCAGAAGAGACTGCAGAAAAAATGATGGAGTTGATTAGGCGTGTAAAGCTTGAAGGGGATAGTGTTGGGGGTGTTGTTCGTGGTCTAATTTTAAATTGTCCAATAGGCCTGGGAGAGCCTGTATTTGATAAATTGGATGCAGACCTTGCTAAAGCTATGATGAGTCTTCAGGCTGTGAAGGGTTTTGAGTTAGGCTCTGGGTTTCAATCTACTCAGATGTTTGGTTCAGAACATAATGATCCATTTGTGATGAAGGCTTCAAAGGTAGGTACTCTTAGTAATCGCTCAGGGGGAATTCAAGGAGGCATCTCCAATGGGGAAGCGATTGATTTTAGAGTGGCTTTCAAACCTACTTCTACTATTTTTAAACCACAACAGACAGTGACTGAAGATGGTGAAGAGATTTTATTTGAAATGAAAAGAACACGTCATGACCCTTGTGTCCTTCCTCGTGCGGTTCCTATTGTAGAGGCGATGGCTTATATCACTCTGGCTGATCATTTTTTACGTCATCAAAGGTGTCTTCTTGAAGGAAAAAATTTTTATGAAAAACAGTCTTCATCAAGTGAACTCAATTTCTGAGGGTCATTCATTTTCAGGTATTCCTCTTGAGTTTGGTTTTATTGGAAAAAAAAATCAAAATGAACTCACAGAAAAAAAATTCTACCAGTTGAAACAAGTTCACGGGACAAAACTTGTTGAAGCACCTTTTGAGAGCTCTGATGTTCCTGAAGGAGATGGTATTTATACTGTCAAAAAAGAAGTTTGTGTAAGTGTGCGAACAGCTGATTGTTTACCTATCCTTGTAACAGATGATGAAGCTTCTTTTGTGATGGCTCTGCACGCAGGTTGGAGAGGATTGGCTCAGGGTATTATTGGAAAATCTTTTTCTCAGCTAAAATCTTCTAAGGATTTCAAGGAGAAGAATTTAAGAATTTTTTTGGGGCCTTGTATTGAAAAAGAAGCTTTTGAGGTTGGACCTGAAGTTATTCAAGCTTTCTTAAATGGATCAAGAGGACTTTTAGAAGAAAAACTCTTTAACACTTGTTACAGGGGGGGACTTGGTGATAGGTCTTATTTCTCTCTAAAGAGTTTCGCATTTTTAAGTTTGCTGTCTCTTGGGGTGAAAGAAAAAAATATCTCTTCTCTTCGTTCTTGTACTCACCATAACCAAGAAGATTGGTTTAGTTATAGAAGAGAAGGTTCTCCTTTGAGTGGGTATAATTGGAGTTGGATCACTCTTCTTTAGCAGCTCCACCACCACTAGGTCTTACTCGCTCAATAACACTATCTAAAGTTTCTGCGGGAGCTTGTCGAACACCAGTGTGCCCATGACCAGATTGTCTAGTAATAGTGACTCTTTTGTCATCGATCACAGCAATATAACTTTTGGGGTCAGTAAGATTTGGATCTTCATGTTTTATGTCTCTTATGTAAATCTCAGTGCCTTCTTGTGTTTTAAATGGAAATGAATGTGGATTTCTTAATCTCCAAAGTTCTTCCCAAATATCTTTTTTTTCATCGAATTGAATAAAGTCTATTTCTAGCATCTCTCTTACTCTTGCTACGAATATTGCTTCTCTGGTAAATCCATATAGAAATGACTCATTCCAGTGAGAATAATTATTGTTTCCTATCTTTATACGATCAATATGAATTCCTTTAGAAGTTGAAATTAGCATATCCCTCAGGGCGCCTAGGGTGTATATATTTTGGTTTCCAATGATCATGAAGCTATTTTCATAACACGCACTGTTCCCGTAATTAGACTTAATTCCAATAAATCCATCTTTTGGCATACCTTTTTCATAAACCTCTTCAAACGAATGAGGATTGACAGTGTAGTCAGCATAGACGAATGCGCTACTAGGTATTTGGTTGTATAAATCTAGTTCTTCTTTTTCAAGAGCAGCAATTAATCTTAACGAGTTAACTCTTGTATAGATAGGAACATGTTTAGAAAAAGCAATAGGGTAGGCTTTAACAATTTGTAGGGCTCTAACATCTTTCATCTGAAATTTTTTAGGAGTAATTAAATCATGATTTTCAGTGTTAACTTTATCTATAAGTTTAGAAATAAATGCTTGTGTATTAAATACTTGTTCTTCAGTTGTCATTTCTGAATCATACCAAAGTACTACATGAGACTTTTGGTTGAGAACCATCCATTTGACGATTTGTTCTGGTATGACTTCTTGAAAAGGTTTGTTCTCTCTTGAAATATAAGCACCTATGAAGTGGTTTCTTTCTTCTCGTTCTTTATTAATCCACATCAAGTTTATAGATACATTTTTAGCGTCAACTGCAATGAACTCGGGGTAGCGGCGAAATTCTTTAGATACTAGTTTTTTTTCTTCATTATAAGTAGACTGTACTTCTCTGTAATAGATGTTACTTGTATCTTCACTCAAAACACCTGGGTGCTTTAGTACAAACTCTTCTTTAGGAGCTCCACCACCACCATCTGCTGCCGCTCCACCACCACCTTCACTACCACCATCTGCTCCATCACCACCACCAGTATCTTCCCCGTGCATAGAGTTTTTAGAATTCCTTTGTGATTCTGATAGTTTTGTGCGACATGAACTTATAAAGAAAAAAAAAATAAGTGCATTGATAATTAAAATTTGTTTGTGCATTTTTTTACTATCCTATTTTTAAATTAAGATTCTAGTTTTCTTCTTGCTATAATTGGAGTTGGATCACTCTTCTTTAGCAGCTCCACCACCACCTGCAGCTCTAGCTTTTACTCGCTCAATAACACTATTTAAAGTTTCTGCCGGAGCTTCTGGAACACCGGTGTCTCCATGACCAGATTGTCTAGTAATAGTAACTCTGTCGTCGTCAATGACAGCTATATAACTTTTTGGGTCAGTAAGATTTGGATCTTCATGTTTTATATCTTTTATCGCAATCTTATAGCCATCAGAAGTCCTAAATGTGTAATCAGAAGGATCTTTGAATATCCAAAGCTCTTTCCAGTCAGTTGTATCTGAATTAAAATAAAGAGAAGCACTCTGTAGCATTTCTCTTACTCTTGCAATAAATATTGCTTGTCTGGTAAATCCATATATAAAGGATTCATACCATAGGTCATTTGTGTTAAAAAATAAATTACCGGTGCGAGCTGTTTCAATGTTTAAAATTTTTCTTTCTATTTCATTATTATATTCTAAATGAATTCTTTGAGAAGTTGAAACTAGCATGTCTCTTAGAGCGCCTAGGGTGTATATATTTTGATTGCCAATGATCATAAAGCTATTTTCATAACCTGCACAATAAGAAAAATCACAGTTAACTCCTATGAATCCATCTTTTGTCATTCCTTTGTCATAAACTTCTTCAAACGAATGAGGATTCACAGTGTAGTCAGCATATACGAATGCGCTAGATATGCTTTGTTCTAAATCTAATTCTTCTTTTTCAAGAGCAGCAATTAATCTTAATGAGTTGACTCTTGTATAGATAGGGATTTGATCACTGAAAGCAGATGGATAATCACGAACAATTTCAAGCTTTCTAACATCTTTCATCTGAAATTTTTTAGGAGTAATTAAATCAGGA
The DNA here is from genome assembly GCA_947445855.1 of Zetaproteobacteria bacterium. Classification (GTDB taxonomy): domain Bacteria; phylum Bdellovibrionota_B; class Oligoflexia; order Oligoflexales; family Bog-1112; genus CANFEH01. The sequence continues at coordinate 7,027 of CANFEH010000009.1, read as the reverse complement.
TTGTCAGTGTTAACGTTATCTATAAGTTTAGAAATAAATTTATTTGTATGAGATACTTGTGCTTCAGTTGTTATTTCTGAATCATACCAAAGTACTACATGAGACTTTTTGTTTAGAACCATCCATTTGACAATTTGTTCTGGTATGACTGCTTCAAAAGGTTTGTTCTCTCTTTCAATATAACCACCTATGAATTTGTTTTTCTTATTTCGTGTTGTATTAACCCACATCAAGTTTATAGATACATTTTTAGCGTCAACTGGAATGAACTTTGGGGAGCGATAAGGTGTTTTAGTAAAAGCTCTTCTTCTTTAGCGGCTCCACCCCCACCATCTTCTTTAGAGCCACCCCCACCACCAGTATCTTCCCCGTGCATAGAGTTTTTAGAATTTTCTCTTGATTCCGATAGCTTTGTGCGACATGAACTTATAAAGAAAAAAACAATAAGTGCATTGATAATCAAAAATTTTTTATGCATTTTTTTTACTTTCCTATTTTTAAATTAAGATTCTACTTTTCTTAACATCTTTTCTATTTTTTCTATTTTTAGTTTAATTCTTTCTTTTTCGATGATTTTCCCTATGATTATAAATTTACTTCTGTTTTTTTTGTGAGATAAAATTTCTTTCTTAAACACATCTGAAAGAGATTTTGAGATATTTCCTTCCTGTTTTTTCAACGCAGAACTCCTTTGATAGTTATTTCAATTGTCTTAGAAATAGGGCCTGATTGAATCAATAGTTTGAGTTGATTATCTTGATCATTGCAAATAGGTGTGACATCAAGAAGTCCTACACCACAACTATCAGTACAGTTTGTTTTAAAATCGTTGACAGGTCCTTTTATGTCTCCATTTATAAGAGTGTAATTAAAGCTGATATGAGGAGCTGGGACTTGCGATTTTACAGTTTCTTTCTTTGGATCATCAGGGTTGATGTCTAAGTAGGGTCTTAGAGCCTTAAAACGAAAAGGAACGTTGACATGAGTCTCCCCAACTTTTTTATTATTGCAATCAAGTTGAATGGTTTCATCTATCAGAGGCTTTATTTCCATGTCATTTGTAGCAATGAGTGCAGTTGAACAATCGGCTGAACAAAGACCTGAATATTCCCCAGGGCCTCGACCACAAGAAAAAGGAGTGATTGTAAAAATAAATAAAAGACTTTTTTTTAGAAAAGACATAGGTACACCAAAGACTTTTTTAAAAATTTTTAATTTTCTGAATTTTTTCCATCTATATTGTCTGTTTTTTTAAAAGATTCATTGTTTTCTAGGATATCATTATAATCGTTTTTAAAATTTTCTGTGTTTTCATTTGATTTACCTGAACTTAGAGTAGTGTTGTCTTCTGAATTTTTTTCTGTGTTAAAGCTATCTTCAACATTGATTTCTTCAAGAAGCATTTCTTCGTCTTTGCCTGCTTGATTGAGACTTACTGCTTGTTTTAGACGTTCTTCGTTGTCTGTTTCATAAAAATCATTTTTTTGTGCTTTTGTTTTGTCATCTGTTGTTTCTTTTTCACTAAAAGAGAAAGCTTTTTCTGTATTAATAATGGTAGGGGTTACAAGAATAATCAACTCTCTTTTGTCTTCTGAAAAAGTAGTTGAACTAAAGAAAATAGATAGAAGAGGTATTTTAGAAAGAATGGGGACTCCTTCTACCACTTTTGAGGTTTCTACGTTGTATAGACCACCAATAACAGCTGTTTCGCCACTTTTTCTGATGAGTGAGGTATCAATAATTCTTGTGCTTTTACTTGTTGCTGCATTTTTAGCAGGAGCTTGTGGATTTGAATTTTCAAGACGTATTTTCATCTGAACAGAACCATCAGCTGTGATGTGAGGTGTAACATCAAGTTTTAAGTCATAGTCCACTTCTTGCATAACTGTTTCTGTGCTTGTTCCTCCTTTTGAGATTGGAAAGAAATCGGTTTGTCCAGCACTAATAGTAGCAGGTTGATTGTTGAGTACGATGACACTGTTGTTTTGTAAACTTCTCGAAATATTATTAAGCTCAGAAAGACGTATTTTTAAATCAAGTTCGAGAGAATTGTTGATACTTCCAAAGTGTGTATCAAATTTAGAACCTGCTATATTAGTGGCTCCTGTGTCGATAGAAAAATTGGAAAGCATATTGTTTGGAAAAATAAGGTTACCAAAACCAACACCTCTTCCTTTATCAATACGAAGAGGAGCCGACCAGTTAATACCAAGAGAGTTAGTGGCATTTTTTAAAACTTCAATTACTCTTGTTTCTATTTTTACTTGTGGTGTTTGAAGATCCATTCGTTTGATAAGCCCATAAACTTTTTCAAGATCTTGAGGAAGTGCTTCCACAATAATAGAGTTTCCTTGCTCATTGCTCTGTACTTTGACTCTTGGATCATGAGTGGATGAAGATGTTAAAAGCTCCTTCACCACTGGAGTTATTTTATCTGCTGTCGCATAAGAGAGTCTAAAGATAGATATTTTAGTAGGAATTAAATGGGTTGAGGCAATTTGAGACTGTTTAAGTTCTTCTTTTTTTTTCTGAATTTCTACAAGTGTTTCGATTTGAATGATATTATCTGAGAGTCTTGTCATACCTAGAGCATGAATATCAAGAATAGCGTTAATAGCTTGATCAAGAGGTGTCTCTTTAAATTTAACAGAAATTGTTTTTAATCCAATTTCATCTGAAAAAACAAAATTGATATTATAATGAGATGAAATATAGCTCATAAAATCTTTTAGAAAAGCTTTTTTCAAATGAATTGAAATGAAATTATTTTTCTCAGCTAGAGAAGTTTGTTTGAGTGTTTCTAAAACAGGATTTTCATTTTGAATGATATGCGTAGTGGAGAACGAAGTGTTTTCAAAAAAACAAGAAAGAATGAGGGATGCCATGAATTTATAGCTTTTTCTCATTCGAGTCTCCTTCGCTGAGTAGAGTGCTATACTTTTTTTATCATGAAATAAAAAAAATTGAGAGTAGGCAAGTTTTGCAGTGTCTTTATTTTCTTTTTTTAGGGAGCAAAAAAAATGATTGTCTTTATTTAGGAGGGGTTACTTCTTCAGCTTCGTTTTCTTTTATGATAATGGTTTCTTTCTGTTGGGTCTCTTTTTCACCCTCTTTAGGTGTTGTTTCTAAGTAAAGAGATTCTGTCATTTTCTTTTTTTTGCCCTTTGAAAGAAGTTCGTAGTAGGTGACAAGAATAGAATTTTCATTGATTTCAGAAATTCGTCCACCTTTTCGTCCAATAGGTGTTTTTAGGTCAACAGTAAAACTTTTTTGATCGGGAGTCATTATCAGTGCTTTTTTGTCTTTTTCATTTACATTCCAAGTACCAACAAGTTTTAGTTCTGATAAAAAATAGTTTTGAAGTTCGTGGATTACTTGAATTTCTATTCTCGGTTTTAAATCTTCAATAACAGGAGGTACAAAAGGATTTCCTTTTTGATAAAGGCTGTATTGGTAGGTGGTTTCCTTTTCTTTTTTTTCGATCAAAAACGAGCCTTTGAGATCTGTTGCTTTTAAATTACTTTCTTCTGAAGCAAGATTTTGCGTTAAGAAGAAAAAAAACAAAATGAAAAAATTTATCATACTACTCTCTTATTTTATTTTTCTTTTTGTTGGTTTTCACATCCTGCGCATTGACGCTATTAAATTCTTTTTCTGATAAAGATCTAAATGCGAAAATACTGGCTTCTAATTTGATTTTTGAATTTTTTCTGTCAGCGTGTTGCTTTTCAGATTCTGATATATTTCCTGCTTCTTTTCTTTCAGAGGATCCTAGAACTAAATCTAATTTGTAGTTTCTGATTTCAAGAAATTGATCTTGATTTAGTACATTTTCCATGAATTTTACAATGTGATAAAACTCTCCTGTGAGTACAACTGAAATAGGAAGAGAGATGTAAGTGTAACTTTCTTCTTCTTTCATAGGAATTCCTGGATCAAAAAGATCAAGTGTGAGCCCATCTTTTTTAGCAAGTGAGCTGAAAGTCTCTAGTAGTCTTTCAACATAAAAGTCATCTGGGAGTCTTTTTTTAGAGATGGTGAAATTTTTTTCAGCTTGAACGAGATCTTCTTTAATTCCTGGAAGTCTTTTTATTTCTAGGAGAACTTTGTTAAGATTGTTTTTTTCTGAGAAAAGTTTGTCTTCAATTTCTTTTTTTTCTATGTCTAAAGCTTCTATTTTTGTAAATAGATCAAAAGCGAAATAACTACCAGAGACAAGAAATACAATGAGTGCTCTTTTAAGGAAAACTAAATTTTTGTACCGCTCATAAAGTTGTTTAAACATATTATAAATTCTTTTCTTTTAGAGCGTATTTCAGATTGAGTCTGAATTCTGGATAATCTTTGATATCCGTGAAGTTTTGTAAACTGTATTGAGGGAAGTTATTTAAAGAAGAGGTAGCCCCTTCTGTGTCTTCTTGTATTACTTGTAAAAGTTTTTGGTCAAGCACATTTGTTTGATTTAAAGTGATATTGCTTTTAGATTTTGAAATTTTTTCAAGAGCTATTTGAGAGAGGTAAATTTGTGAAAGCAGTTTACTTACTGGATTAATAGATTCTTTAGACTCTTTTAGTTTTTTTATAAAGACAGCAATCATGCGGCTTTCAAGAGCTGCTCCCCCGATTTTCAAGATTGAACTTTTTTCATCATGTTCTATATAGCTTAACCAAAGAAATTCAGGTCTATTGTTTTGAATCAGTTCAATAAGAAGAAGAGGCTTGTAGTGATTTATTAAGTTTTGGGTCAGTTTTGTGATTGAAAAAATTTTATTACGGATTACTTCTAGTCGTTTTTTAAGAGAATAGTAGTTTTTACTTTCCTCAGAAAGGCCTCTTAGTTGTGTACTTGTTGTTTCATAGTTTTCTTGGATATTTGCTATTTCAAGTTTAAGAGATCCAATTTTAAATTTTTCAAAGCCAAAAGCTCCTCCTACAATGGCCAGTAAAACTATTAGATCCGGTACGAACCAAGTGTAGCTTTTTATCTCTGACTCAGGTGTTAGGTTTATTTCTATCAAAATCTTTACCTCTACTTTATATAATAGAACCCTCTGTTTGCAAGACCTGAGGCAATAGAAAAACAATTCCGTTCTATAAAGATTTTTTTTTCTTGTTCTTTTGGTGCCTGATAATTTTTTAGAGGATTTATAATTTGTGTCTTGGTTTCAAACTTTCTTTGAATTATGCTCGCATAACTTTCGTGATTACAACCATCTCCTGTCAAATAAAACTCTGTGACTTTAGTGTGTTTCTTTATATTTTTTTCAGAGGCTAGATATTCTTCAATTTTTGAACTCACTTGGGTTAAAAAAAGAGAATGAGTACTGTGAATGATTTCTTTGTACTTGGTGTAGAGAAGGTTTTTATATTTAAGAGATGAGGTAATAATATTTTTTGTTTTTTCATGCTGAATATTAAGATGCTCTATAATGTTTTTGAAGTAGTTTTCTTCTCCAAAAAGTATTTTGTCTTCTCCAGAAAAATCTCCTTCAGAAATATAGACGATCTGTGAGGTTCGGTATTCTATGTTTAAAATAATATTTAAGCCTTTTGAAAAAGAGTAGTTACTGTCTACCATATTATAGAGAGCAAAGGAGTTTAGATCCATGAGACCGACTTTGAACTGAGCTGCTTTTACAAGAGCTATTTTTTCTTCTACAAGGGTTTCAGGAGTAGTTACAAGAAGAGCTTGTCTTTTATCTTTAGGATCTTTTAGAGGTAAAAGATGATAGGCAAAAGCTTTGTTTGCAAGAGCTTCTCCCCAAATTTCTTCTGAACGTTCTGTTATTTCTGTGTTCAAATCGTCTTTATTCTTACTTTTTAAAGTGATCACTTTAATGTCAGCTTCTCCCACAGGAATTCCAAGAGCTAATCTTTTTCCTTTTGTTATCTGCATAGACTCAGCTAGTTTTTTGAGGGAGAGAATCACATTTTTTTTGTTTTCGATTCGTCCTTCTACGATGGAATTATCTGGTAATCTTATTTGTCCAATCACTTTGATTTTTTTTTGAAACCAGCCTGAAAAAGAAAGAATTTTTATATAGCGTTCACTTAAATCTATAGATGTGACAGGATGCTTAAAGAACATAGGTAAAGCTCCCAGCTGTCTTTGGAAAATAATTTAAGCTGCTTCAAAAATATAGGAATACTTGTAGTTTGTCATGGTGTCTTGGGTCTGTCAATAAACCCTATGTTGTCGTTTTCGAAAAAGATTCCAAGCTGATATTTTTTTAGTTATAAAGTGATTTCTTTTATCACTTTTTTCTGGGAGTTTAGAGATGTTATACTCTTCTATTTTAGATTGTATTGGTGGAACTCCAATGGTGCCTCTCAAAAAGCTTGGAAGTTCACTAGACTGTTCTCTTTATGCAAAGTGTGAGTTTTTAAACCCAGGTGGATCAGTAAAAGATCGTATTGCTCTTAAAATGATAGAAGAAGCAGAGAAGTCTGGTCGCATTCGTCCTGGGGATGTTTTGATTGAACCTACTTCTGGGAATACTGGGATTGGTATGGCTCTTGTAGGAGCAGTAAAAGGCTACAGAGTTATCATTACCATGCCAGAGAAAATGAGTCATGAAAAACAGGTAGTTTTAGAAGCTCTCGGTGCTGAAATTATAAGAACTCCAAATGATGCAGCCTGGGATGATCCAAGAAGCCACATTGGTGTTGCAAAAAAACTTCAAAAAGAAATCAGTCGATCTCACATTCTTGATCAGTATAAAAACGATTGCAATCCAGGAGCTCACTACGAAGGTACTGGTCGTGAAATTCTAGAGGATTTAAAAGGCAAAACTATAGACATGGTTGTGATTGGAGCTGGGACTGGAGGAACTCTAACCGGGGTTGCTAGAATCTTGAAAGAATATCACCCAGAATGTCACGTGGTTGGGGTTGATCCTGTTGGTTCTCTCTTAGCTGATGATAATCATGAAGTTGGGCTTTATGATGTCGAAGGAATTGGCTATGACTTTGTACCAGAAGTCCTTGACCGTTCTCTTGTGGATGAGTGGGTAAAGACAAAGGATAA
>CANFEH010000008.1 GCA_947445855.1 Zetaproteobacteria bacterium | reverse complement strand
AGAGAACTTTTTCTTGGCTAAAACGACAAAAGAGACTTGCTCGAGACTATGAGGTAGATCCTCATCATGGACGCTCTATGGTTTTCATTGGAATGTTCAAGATTATTCTTAATCGTTTAGCATAAATTTAATAGGGAACAGGCTCTTAAACAAATTAAGACCAATATGTTTGGGGATTTCTTTTTGCTTTCTGAAAATGCTAACTTTATTGGCATCACAAAAATTGATGGGAAAACTGGGAAAAAACTTTGGTTTGAACCTCTTGGAAGCAAAACAGAGTTTCGTGTAAAAGATTTTTTTATTCAGCAGAACCAAAATCTAGTTTTTACCGTCCAACGCAAAAATGGGACACAAGAAGATAGCCTAATTATTTCTTATTCAAGACAGTAGGAAATTTTTTAGATTTTATCATTTTTGCGATGGGCAGATAAATAAAAAGCCTAGTAAAAACAAGGCTTTGTAAGAATTAAGAGTGGCTCCTCAGGACGGACTTGAACCGCCGACCAGGTGATTAACAGTCACCTGCTCTACCAACTGAGCTACTGAGGAACAATCAAGAGAATAGACTCTGTTTGTACTTATTCTATTTAGATTCGTCAAGAAAAATTTGCTTTTGAAAAGGCGGTGTTCTTCTGTTTTCTTTGAGAACATCTCTCACGCCGGTTTTCTATACGAATATGTTACTATTGTTTATGAAGGTCTTTTTTCTTAATGTTTAATTAGGAAGGGTGTTTTATGAGAAAGAGTCTTTTATTATTAGCATTCTTTTTGATTTCTTGTGAATCTATAAATCGTGATGTTGAAGCTATGAAGATCTATGATTATTCGACTGAATTAGGCTCCTATCAAGAGTTTGGTATAGAAGATTTTATTGATAACAGAGCAGAAGAAAATTCTTATTACTATCTCAATGGGCTTTACACTACTTGCTGCCAAGGAGTTGGGTGTTTTTCAACTAAAACACAGGAAGACTCAGGAGTTTACACAAATAGAGCAGACTATTTTTCTAAAATTTCTCAACTAGATGCAGTGTACGCAAAATTTGCTCCCGAGCTAGGAGCAACAGGGGAGGCTAAAGCTTCTTGTCCAGCTGAGGTGGCAGGTGTCGTTAAAACAAAAGATGGAACTGTGACTGATCTTTTCAAGTATGCTTATGAGTTTAATTGGGAAGGAACATTTCTTGCTAATGAAAGCCTCAAAGAATTTACAGTTTCTAGTGGGTCTAAAGCTTCTTGGATGAAAAGATTTAATGAAAAAGATAAGATTAGATATTTTAAAAACAAAAAAGAACCTAACAAATTATTTGCTGTTCTTGTAACTCTTCAAACACTCGACGGCAATTTGGCTAGTTACTTAGCTTTTTACACAAAACTTGCAGAACTTACTATGCCTCAACCTTAGTTTCACACTTCTTGAGTATTTATTTCACAAGAAAACCGTAACTGAAATCAAGAATCTGCCTAGCTTCTTCTTGAAGCAAAAGGGGAGCACTCGCTAAGTATTTATCAGAAACATAAGAAACTTTAGGAGAAAAAGCAGCAAACAAAGTGAAATGCTCTGAGAGATCATAAGAAAATTTTATGTGAGCTCTTGTTGTGAGGAACGTATAGTTTTCTACAGAGCTTGGAATTGTAAAATAATTTTCAAGTTCTTGTTCAAGAGAAGTACTCATCTCTAAGCTATAATAGCGAAAAATAACATAATTAATCCCGAGAAAGAAAGAAAGATTAGAGTACGATCTTCTTTTGTCGTTAAAGTCTAACTTTAAGCCAACTAAAGGAGAAAATTTTCTATCTGGAGATGTTTTTAAATCAAAATAAACTTTATTTACCAGATGATTACGATTAGCTCCAAAAGAGAAGTTTGCATGAACAAGGTTGCTATGCTTTGGAGAAACACTGACAGATTTTTGCGTTGTGATTTCAAGTTCTTCAGCAGGAGGGTAGTAATTTTCATTTGAACCTTGAGGCAGAATGGGCTCTACTTTTCTGCCGGGACGTGTGGGGAGCTCTAGGCTTGTTGACTCTAATTTAAGAGCCCCCTTTGTATCACTATCTTTTTTCAAGTATTTCTCGAGGATATCCCCTTTGGCACCATAAGACAAAAAAACAAATAACACATTGAAAACAAAAAGGAATTTGTTTTTTTTCTTTAATATCATAAAGTATTGCCTCATGCTGTTTTTTGTTTGTAGTCAAAAAACTTTTCGGTCTATTTTGCAAAAACTATAGTCACCTCTATTTTGAAACTTAAAACAAAATAAAAAAACAGCAATTTGCTCTCTCAATTGATATAAGTTTTGATAACTAAGAAAGGTTCTTTCCTCATGAAAAAATGTATTCACTTCATTTTATTCTTTTCGTCTCTTACTTGTTTGGGGCGTTTTGCAAACATAGAAGAATCAAATCAGGATCTTTTAGTTAATTCAAAAATAAAAATTTTTAGAGATAGTAAGGCCCTTATTGAAGAAGAACTCCTATACACAGTTAGAAAAGAGGCAGGCAAAGTACTTGGAACTCTTGATTTCACATATAAACCAAAAATTTCCTTGACTCAAATTCTTCATGCTGAAACAAGAAATAAGGGTGAAAAGAGCCTTCCTGTCACAACAGATAAAATGGAAAATTTAGCTCTTATTTATAAAAATAGCACCACTCATTAAAATTAATTCCTACACCTATATTTTTTGAGAAGTAAAGAATATTACTTAATGGAGTGGCTGAAAAATGGGAGAGCTAAAATTACTGAGAAATTGAACTTAGCTCATCTATAAAAGTTTGCATTGTACTATTCATATAAGCATCTTTATCGGAAAAGCGATATTCTAACATTTTTTCTTCAAAGAGATTCCTCATACCTTGAGGCACATTAACTTTCTTATCTTTGTACCAGTTCATCAGAGCATCTCTTTCTTCACCTCTTAAGAAACTATATGTATTGAACATTTTTGTAAGACCTAGCATACGAGCTAAAATATCTCTTTGTGTCTTAGCAGCAGGTTCTTCTCTCTCTTCTTTGAAAGGCAGACTAAAAGGGTCTTCTGCACCTTTTAAAAGACCCTCATACGCCTTGGTTTTTTCTCGATTTCCAATATTGTAATCATGCAGTAAGAGGTAAAGATCTTCTTTATCTGCATTATCCTGAATATATGCCTCCAAATCTAAAGCATCGTGTTTATTTAAGATCACAGCTTTTTCAAGCTTATAACTTAAAGGATTCCCCTTATCCTCATTGCTTCCTATCAGAAGAACAGAGCGATCTCCCAAGTGCCCTGGTGAATAAGCTTTGAAATCGTCTTCTTCTTTATTTTCTTTGAACAACGGAAGAACATTCAAGCTCACATAAATCTCATCTAAATTAGAAAATAATTTCTTAAGCTGAGGTTCTTCTAACAAAGAAAAAGCAGTGTCAAGCTTAATCATAGGGCAATACTCCCCTGACTCCACAAGGTCTTCAACAGCTCTCTCTGTCAGCAGTTGCTTTTTAGTAAATTCTTCTTTACACAAATCTTTTCCTAATGATTCTGTATACCAGCTCAAGTGCTTTCTTTGCTTCTGATTTACTTCACCTCCTGAATTTTGAAGACTTCTTTCTTCCTCTATTTCCTCTTCCTCTTCTTGCTCTTGCTCCTCTTCTACTTCCATCTCTTTGCCATTCTCATCATCTGTCATAGGAGATTCAATTTGAGCTGCTAGGAGGCCTTTAAACTTCTCTAAAATATTATCAACTTCCTGATCAAGACCTGCTGCTAACTCTGCTTTTTGTGCTAAAAAAGCTTTTATTGGCTCTTTTTCCATTAGTGCCTTTTTTTCTCCTCTCATCACAGTCTCTTTATCAGAAAGAATTTTTGGCTTCCCATACTTTTCAAAAGGTTTTGAGTTATCATCATTAAGGAAGAGATCCTTTGTTCTCTCGAAAAATTTTACTAATTTTTTCAAGTTATTTTCTTTAATATATTGCTCTATGACTCCTTTCACATAGACGCCCTCTATTTTTTGTTTGAAGGCTCTCAGGTTCATCTGAGCCTGTCTTTTCGCTTCGTTCAGCTTTAAAAAAAGGAAAAGATCTGTGGTATCAAATTCTCCTATTACTTCATATTTTAAATCTTCTTTAAGAGCCTTCTGCATAGCTTCTTTTTCTTCTAATTTTAGCGCAAAACGTATTTTTTGTCCTGTAGCTAAACCTCTTAACCTCCATGCAGCTTGATATAAATCTCGGCTAATGGTATGAATACTTGCTGTCATCACAGCAGTTTCTGTTGGGCCCAGTTTCAAGTCTGAGCCTGTGGTATGAGATAGATCCCAAAAGGCTCCTCTTTTCTCTCTGTTCTCTTTGAAATTGATACTTCTGTAAGGTTTTCTTTCTCCACCATCAAGAAGCACCATGATTTCATTTTCATTATTATAGTAGATTAAATCAGTTTTCTTATCATTTTCTTGAGAAGCTATACTCACCATTTTCTTAGAGATTTCTTCGTGAGGAAATCCTTTTAAATAGCCTCCTTGATCAATCACGGAACATGTAGCGCAATCAACTAAAATTTGAGTGAGCACGCTAGCCCACTCTCTCGTATCATTTACCCAATTAATAGGAGCTGAGCTGTTATCTACTAAGAGGTAACTTGTAACAGCCTCAGTGTCTGAGGGTATACTTTCTCTATAAAAATTAGGCAGAGTATCTTCATTCCAGTTTGTTCCTGTGAAGCCTTGAATCACATCAAAAAGAGCCAAGTAAATTTGTGCATTGGTTTGAAGTTTAACTTTGTTTATCCGTAACTTCTTACCAATAACACGATTTAAAAACCAAAAATAAGTATCGCTCACACGTGCGATTTCTTCTTGAGCTGCAGGTACAGCTAGCTGAAGATCTTTTATTTTAAAAGTGTTACTTAAATTTTTTTCAAATTCTTGAACAGCATCCTCAGTGACAGAATTCAACCCAAAACGGCTTTCACCTCTGAAAGAAGAAAAAACTCTTTCTAATATTTCTTTTCTTTCTTTAGTAGAACTTAGTTTCATATCATTTTGCAATTTTTTCAAAGCATCTTTCACAAGATTAACACTCACTTCAGGGTCTGCATACCAAGCTTGGATAGAAAAATTAAGAAACTCAAGTTCTGTTCCAAAACGAGAACCTAGTGATGGACGACCTGCATGATAGGGAATAGCAAACTCAGCACTTCTGTCAGATTCTCTCCCCATACCATAATGTTCACCAAATTCTTTAGACAATGTGATAGACATCAAAGAATTTAATTCTTGATACAAAATAGAAACAATACTTTTCACATCTTCGCTTGGAATATTATTTTTATAGCTATCAGCCCAAATCTGGAACTCCATAGTCAAATTTGGGCGTAAATATCTTTTTAAAGCCTCTTTATTCTGACTGTTTTTTAAATACCCATCAAACATTGAAAAATAACGATCACCTTTTTTAAAGAGTCTATCTATGTTTTCAATAAGAAGATTCTTTACGTCATCCCACTTGTCTTTCACAAATTTGTTCCCAGACCCTCTTGAAAGCAAAACACTATGACTCATAATATCAGGGATCCCTTCTGTCGTCCTCAACAAGCGGTACAAAGCATTGACTGTTTCAATCACAATAGGATTCATATCAGTCTTTTGTCCAACTGAAAATATATGAGCTTTTAAAACATCAAAAATCATATCTGCTTCATCAACCAGGGTGAAAGCATTTTCTTTTAAAAATTTGAGCACTCCTTGAAATTTCACGATTATTTGATCTTGATCTGTCTGTTTATGCTCCTCTAAATGCTCAAGGAATTTTAAGAAAAGGCTTTGAATACTGCTATTTGACATGATAAGTAATTTTTTTGCTTTTTTTGCTTCTATCATTCTCTCAAGAGTTTCATCTACTGACCAAAGGTCCCTCAAACTTCTATCTCTCTTAATGGAGAGCACGTCCACTGTGACACCATAAACTGATTCAAGAACCTCTGCAATTTCTTCAGATTGTGATAAAAGAAGATTCTCTGGAAGAACAAAAACACTTAACTTATTATGACTTGCAGACAGATAACCAATGAGTGGGGAAAGTACAGACGTTTTCCCTGAACCCATAATCATTTCAAGAAGAACCCCTTTATCATGTTGCTGGCTTTTATCTTCAGCAAAAAGAGTCAAATGTTTTAAGTTCTTCCACTGATCTTCCCGAATCAGAAATCCCTTCACTGACTCAAACACTAAGTAGTCTGGAAATTTCTCCACTGGAAACTGTCTTTTATTCACAAGAGACTTGTAAAGTTGGTTTTCTTTTTCACTTCTTTCAGGATCATCTGCGGGAAGAGATTCTAATTCTTTTACTTTTGCACTAAGGTCTTTAAAGTGATCTAAATAAGTTTTCTTCAGGAAGTAGCATGTTGTTCTCTTATTTAAATCTTGCAACTTTTTTTCATCAAAGTGTGGTAAAAGGCTCACAAAATTTTTCATATCTCGTCTTGCATAGAATTGCTGAAGCTCACTTAGTTCCCATTCATGATCAATAGAAAAGCTTTTTCGCTTAAGAAACAGCTGACTCCTTAGGAGTTTATCTTCAGGAAGATCATTTGCAATTTTTAAAAGAGACTCTCTTGCTTCTTTTATCTGATTTTCATCAATTTTTTTCTTTACAATAGCTTCTTTTAGAGAAGCTAGTTTTTCTTTTTTTATGTCAAAGACATCTTCACCCAAATATTTTTCTTCATAAGTTTCGTATTTTTCTTTAAACTCTTGTAGCGACTGCTTCACATGAGGGTCAATTTGATGATTACCCAAAATTGTTTGTATTTTATTTTTAAATTTATTATGAACGTCTTTCTTTCCTTGGGCTTGAATATTAAGAAGCTTTTTAGAATCAAAATACTCCGAAAGATTCTCTTTAGAAAAAAATGGTTCAGCTAAAGCATACTGAGAACATTCTTCGGGGATAGTTGATGAAAAAAGATTATCAGCATCATAGCTTGGTTCAACATACTTGATACGCTCTGCTTTTAACTTTTTTTCCTCTATCAACTCTTTTTTCTTTTCTAAATTTAGATCTATATTCTCTGTTTTAATAGAAAGATCTTGAGAAGAGAGATTTAAATATCTAAATGTCCCACTTATGTAAGTTTCAGCATGTTGAAAGCGATTAGCTTGTCTTCTTTTTTCTTCGTCCTTGTAACTTCCCCCAATAAAAGGGAAGGTATTATGAAGTACTGTTTCGATTTGATCAAGTTCTTTTCCAATCGCAGTTTTCTTTTCGTTCTTTTTTTCCAATTCGACAAGAGCTATTTGCAGTTCTTTTTCTAGCCTCTGGAGCTGGTCATTCGTATTGTTATAATATAGCAACTGCCTTTCAACCGTGATGATCTTTTTGCGAACAAACTCCTCTATATCTTTATTAATATCATTATACTCACTTAGTTTTTTCTTACGATCTGTTAGTAAGGTTTGAAATTTATCATATATATCAAGTGATGTAGGAGTATCCTCGTCTTCTCTTAATAATTGTTGTCTTGACTTAATAGCTTGTAGGAAAAAAATAAGTCTTTTTAGATTATTTTCATCATCATTTCTTGCATAATAGCCAACAGCATAATCCATTGTTTTATACAAGTAATCTAGCTTTTCTAGCTCTATCATCTCTTCTGCTTTTTCTTTTTTAATCTTCAATTTCTTCTGAATATATTCAGAAAGATCATTATTTGCACTCTGCATGATCATATTGTAAAAATAAGCTGCACTAGCCATTGGATGAGTGCTATCATCAAAGAGTATATTATTTAAAGCTTGTGCCTGCGGATTTTGACCTGCTACCCCCTTAAATTCTTGATTTAAAAAAAGTTCTTGCACTGTATCAAAAGTAATTTTTTTATTTTGATCAAAATCATCTCTGCTGTAGTCTTTTATAAGCTTTTTATACTTTTTGACTTTTTCTTTTTCTTTGTCACTTTGGGATTCTTGCTCAGTAGCGCCACCTACTGCATTTGTAGCGAGATTTGCTTGTTGTTCTTCTTCTGATTCAAGATCTGAAGAGAGGACTTCAACAGAGAAAAAACCACTCAATTCATCTTCTCTACCTTTGAAATTAGGTGGAATTTTCTTCATGAACTTATTTAAATATTTAAGAAAGTATCTCTCATCATTCAGAGAAAGCCAACTTTCATCCACTAAACGCATACGAGATAAAGCTTGAGAATAAAGATCTGTGAGATGATTTATAGGAAAAAGTTTTTGTACTTTTGGATTTATGATTTTAGGATTTTCTTGATCTGTAAGTGTATCGTATTGACTAAAATTTCTAAGCCCAATAACACCTGCTTTTAAACGAAGAAGAAGTTCTCTCACATCCAGGTTGAGTTTATCGTCTCCTTTAACAACCTTTGCTAACTCTGCTTGTTCAAGCTCAGAAAAGAAACCAAAGCTGCTCTCATTTTGATTTAAGAGGGCTTTGGCTTCCTCATACTCATAAGATCCGAGGAAAAAATTCACAAGAAAGAGGTTATTTCTAAAAACTTTCTGCTTTGCTATGATAGCCTGCCCCATCTCAGCAAGCTCATTCTCGACTTCAATTTTTCTCATCTCTTTTGTGCCAGTGATAAGAACCTTAGACCCTTTTTTAAGAGAGCGATCAAGAAGGTCAATTGAAAAATCTGTACGATACTCTCCAGCTTCTTTACTCATGTCTCCTTCTGGAATCCAAAGATGAGTCAACCTCCCTTTAGTATAGAGAGGGAGGTAGTTTCTAAAGTGAATCCGAGAACTAAGAAGATGAGCACTTTCAAGCTTGAGGGATTGATCCCCTTTTTCAAGCCTTTCATCATCTTTGTTGTACAGAAATGAAAGATTATATCTTGGAAGATCTATAGTGACCTTTTCTTCTTCATCTTCCCATGCATGAATAAATCTAGGATTCTCTAAACGCCAAAGAGGTTTCAAATCTTCCCTTTGTTCTATGAACAAACGTTTATCTGTTGTTACTGTGTGGTCTTTAATTTTATGAACATTCAAGTAAGAAGGATTATCAAGGTTTGCTAGGACAAGTTTCTCACCCTCAACATTAAACAAAGTAAAGTACCCACTTTCTATGTCATAAGCTTTCCCTTTTTCCACGCTGAGAAGAAATGTCTGAGAGCTTAGATCAAATGCAGGTATCCCCTGAGGAAGACTAGGTAAAGCCTCTAATGTGTAGTATCCGTTAAGTTTACTACACTCCTTAGGAGATAAAGATTGCCAAGAAAGAAGAAGCTCAGGATAAAAACCGTCTCTCACAAGTCTTAAGTTTTCATCTGAAACTGAACTTTTTACCTCTTCCTTGTTAGCTCCCCCACCAGGACCATCACCATCTACGTCACCCCCAACACCATCCCCGTCTTTTGTGCTAAGCATGTGGTCTTTATTAATCTGAAGAGAAAGGCAAACAGGCTGTTGATTTGCCGATTGAAAAACACGAATTGCCTTTTCAATTTTGTTTTTGCGATTTTTTTGAATGAAAAGAAGATTTTCTTTCCCTTCTTTTATTTGTTTTTGGAGTGAAATTTTCACAAACTCTTCTGTGATATTCTGACCCAAGGTAGCAAAATCTAACTCTAGGACACTATAAAATTCATCTGCAGAAAGAGTCTTTACAGGAAAAGGAGCGCTTCCATTGATTAGAATACTAGCTTTTGAAAAATCTAGCTCATAAAGGGTGTTACCATGTTTCACAGAAAAAAGGGGGCTTCCTACTTTATATTTTAACTCTGCCAGATCTCCTTCCAAGTTAAGAATGTCTCTCACAATACCAAGCACAGCAACTTCGTTAAAGGTACTAAGCTGATCTATAACAGTCATTAAATGTTGATCACGAGCCTCCATCGTCAAACGGTCAGCTCTTTTTTGATAGGATTGTAACTCAGAAATTTTGAAGTTAAGATCCTCAATCTGTTTCGTGTACTTCTCTTTTTTTTCAACCTCTGCCTGCCTAAGCTTACCTAAAGAATTCTCAAAGCGAGACTTTTTTTCCCCAAGAAAAGAAATCTCTCCAATTTCGAAAGGGATTTCTTTCAACTTAAAGGATGCCCTAGAAAACATCCTTACATTGATTAGATCGTTATTATTGCTCTCAAAAAAATTATTGTCATGATAAGTGCTTAATAAATAATAGGCAATTGTTGAAGAATTTTTAGCCCTTGAAATAGTATCTAGATCAGGAGTTTTCTCAGTACTTTCGACATTCTTAAGCTCATCAAAAAGAAGCTTTCTTGGGTTTCTAAATTTTAATTCTGCAAATTCGCCGGTGTAAACTTTTTGGGTCATCAAAAGAACTCTATAGTACACCGTATAGAGGTAGCCTATTAGATCATAGTTTTTGTTTTGTTTTTCAGCTTGAGCTTCATCGATTATATCTTCAAAAAATTTCTTAATAAGAAGAGCTCTTTGTTTTGAACTTTTAAGCTCTTCTATTAACGCTTTCCCTTCAAAGAAAATTTTCTCAAAAAGGCTTCGTTTTTCAATTTGTTTAAAAAATCCAGACTCTTTATAATAAGAAAGAATTTCAATAATCTGGCCTGAACGCACCTTCTTTACACCAGCTGCAGACTTCTTTTCATACTCATCTACAAAGAGAACTCCAGAAAGCCTTCTTAAGGCATCTTCTTCTATTCCAATTTTTGAAAGTTTTTCCTGACTGTAGTTTTTCCTTGAAGCCGCTTCAAAGCTAACGTTACTTTTTTCACTTGCTCTAAAGCTTCCAAAATCTTCAAAAAGTTCTGAATTAGCACTTTCTGCTTTTTTACTTTCGTAGAGCTCACTTAAAAGATTTTTTTCCTTTTCACTAAAGCCCTCATAGAGCTCTAAGGCTTTTAAAGCAAAACTAGCTTTTAACTCAGGTTTGAACCCCTGAACTGATTTTACTTCTGTGCCGTCTAGTGTTTTAGTTTCAAACCCTTTAAAAAAAGAACTATAACCTAGATTATAAGTATTCTCTGCTCTAATGACTTTCTTGAAGAAGACTCTCTTCTTGCTATCATCCCATTCCCACTTACTCCAGTCATTGCCACTAATATCTCTGGGGATAAGTTTACCCTCATATTTTTCTCTATTAGTTGGCTCTTCTATAGGATAAACATCCTGAAATTCGAATGCATATATCTTTATATTATATGGTGTTACTCCAAAAACATCAAGAGCTTTAGTGAGCTGCTTTAGTTCGTGAGTATAGACTCCTGATTGAAGAAAATCTGTCAGATACGAAATACGATAGGCATTTCCCATATAAGGATTTGTTTGATTCTCTTTGAGAGATGTTATATAACGATCTAACATCCCAGACAATCCACCCATTAAAACTCCATCGTTCACTGCATTTTGGTTTATTTCCAAACTAGCTACTGTCTGAAACCAACGCAAATCATACCAGTCTGAATATAGCAATTTCCTTGGGTGGAAAAGATTAATCGAATTGTTTGTCTGTGTCCAAAAATCACTGACACCTTTAGAGTGAAAAACAGAACGATAACAAGAAATGTTTGAAGAAGTAAAAACACAGTCTGCTTTTATGAGGTTAAAGTTAAAATGATCTTTATTTTCTTTTCCCGCAGTTTTGTTGTTTTCTTCCCAAAATTTTTTCAATTTATAAATTTCTGTTGCCCATCTAATATCTTTTTGAAAATAAACTGAAAAATGTCCTCCAGTTATCAAACCAAGAGAGTCTTGATAAAGATTTACAGGGAGGAATTTTTTCGTGTCATCTGCTAAACTTATAATATTATCCACAAGCAGCTGAGAAAATGCTAAAATTTTTGCTTGAGCAAGCACATCAAGAGGATTAATAACAAGCTCTTCTCCTTTTGGGACATACTTCAAGAAAGCTACATAGGCTTTGTCTAATTTGGTGAGACCTTCAAGAATAGACATGGACTCTTCCACGGTATATTCTTTAACAAAAGTATTAACTTCCCATATAGGAAAAAGTCTCACAAGCTCTCTTGTATTTTTAAGGAAGATCTGAATCATTTGATCTTTTGGAAAAAGAGTTGGCTTACCTTCTTCCCCAAAAGAAAAGAAGTCTATATTCTCATCTTTAATCCGCTTAAAATGATTAGCGATTTCGATTTTGATAGTTGCTAAAGCAACCTCACTGCCTTCCAATTTTTTTTTAAGAGGAAAAAGAAAAAACATACCTGGTAATTTATACTCTCTGGTGTCTTCTTCTCCTTTCTTAGCAACTAACTCAAGTTTGAAATCATCTCTTTTTGAAGATTTACTTAAGGCTAAAATCTTTGCTTGAGTTTTCCTTCGTTCTTCATCTTGATCTGCAACAGAAATTTTCTTAGCTAATAACTCCAGTCTTTCTTCATATTTTTCTACTTCTTCTTGAAAAACAAGAAAAGTTCCAGTATCAAGATGTTTTTCTTTTTGCATGAGAACAACTTCTGAAATCAGTGTTTTCAGAGCGCTTCTGCCCAAAGTCAAGGCGTTCATGTCCTCATGATCTGTTTTCATCCATTGGTGAAGAGTTATCCACCTAATAAAGAATTCTATGTGCTCTCGATTTTCTTTCGCAGTCGGGGTATAGACTAAAGAATCTGAGTCTACCCTCACTTCCCTTCTTGAGTTTGTTTGAGTAGCGGCGAAATCTGAAATATAAGGAAGTCTGAAGTAACCACAAGTTCCAGCTTGTTGGATAGCCTGAATTTCTGAGAATTGATGTTCTACTGGTCTCTCCCCAAATCTATCTTGAGTACTTTTTCTTCCACCTAAGCGAGGAAGAAAATCTAGATAGAAGTTATACATATCGCTTGTTCTAGAATTCCCATCTGCTATCTCTTTGAATAAACTTATATTCAATGGATCTAGGATATTATCTTGCGGAACTGATATGTACTCAACTACAGGAAAAGCATAAAGCTGACTCCCTACATAGACAAGCTTATGAAAAGTGCCAAGACCTCCACCTGAGTTTACTATTCTGACAGTATAAAATCTACCCTCCCCTGTCTCTTTCTCTAGGACATACTGAATCGTAATAGCGTGATCTTTCCATACAGCAGGAATAAAAATAAAATCACCTTTTTTCTTCAGACTCAATAACTCCTCTGATAAGGTGTCACTAAATCCCTTTTCTTGAAAAGGATCCTGCTCTACAAGTTTTTCCTTTAACTTGAGAGCCACTGCAACGTGATGAGCTTCTTGACCTAAATTCTCCTCATCAAAATCTTTTGTATAGATTAAGTTTGACCCTTGCTCATCCTCACTATCATTAACTTCCTGCTTAAAAAGAAGGGTCGGGGGATTCAGATATTTTTTATTCTGACTAAAGAGATTAGCCATTCCTTTTAGAACTTTAGCTCGATTCTCAAGAAGTTTCTTTTCTACCTCGGCGTTTACACCTTGAAGCTTGTCTTGGGCTTCTCCTATAAAAGAATCGCCAAGGATATGAGCTAGTTGCTTCTCGCTGGATAGATTTAAATCAATTGTTTCACCCACGCTTAAAAGATCCAAGGCTCTACATCGACTTAAATATTCTCTAGTATCTGCAAGATCTTTTTTAGTTTCTGCATAGGTATTTCGAATTTCTTCATCATTTTCAGTTGTTCCAAAATATGCCTGATCATTTAGAAAAGAATTCATTTTTTCTATTATATCCGTAGCTTTTTTAGCAGACGTACTGACTGAATTTTTACAACTTGGACTTTTTTCTAATATTTGTAGAGCTTCTTTTATATTCTCTTGGGACCTCACTATACTCCCTACAAACTCCTTAAGTTCCTTTGGAAGTTCCTTAGGATTAGAATTTGTATTGCTAGAAGAAGCTCCATCTTGCTCTTCTTGCTCTTCTTCCTCTTCTTCCTCTTCTTCCTCTTCTTCCTCTTCTTCCTCTTCTTCCTCTTCTTGCTCTTCTTGCTCTTCTTGCTCTTCTTGCTCTTCTTCCTCTTCTTCCTCTTCTTGCTCTTGGCCCCCTCCTAGAGGAGGAGGTGGAGGTGGTGATGGTGGATTTGAAGCCTCAGTCCTTGAATCATCTGTACAAGAAGGAATTATCATAGAAAAAGTAAAAAAACACACAATCACTCTTATAAGGAATAGTCGCTTTTTCATAAAAGAGGTTCCTATATTATGGTATTTTATTTATTATAAACTAAGAGTGTCCATAAACCAAAATTCACTATCTGGAAGAGATATTTTATGAATAATAAAATTCTACTATTCTGTTCTTTCTTAATGAGCTCTTGTCATTTTTTTAGTTCTAAAGAGCCTACTCTCACCACAGATGATAACAAAGCTCTCTATGCTATTGGAGCCCAGGTTGCTGAAAACCTTAAAGTGCTTCAGCTGTCAAAAAATGAACTTGATGTGGTGATTTTTGGTCTTGAGGATTCTCTTAAAGATAAACCAAAAGAAGATGCTGGTATTTTTTTTCCTTATCTAGAAAAGTTTTCTCGCGAGAGAACTCTTTCTGCTGCTGAGAAAAATAAAAGATCTGGGAAAACTTATGAAGAAAAAAAATTAGGTGAAGGCTTTAAACAAAGCAGCAGTGGCCTTCTCTATAAAATATCAAGAGAAGGTAACGAGAATAGAGCCGCTGTGGTTGATAGTGTGATGATCACTTACAATGCCTATGATATCCAAGGGAACAAAGTGGACTCGAGTGGAGAAGAAAAGTTAACTGTCCCCATGTCTGCTATCATCAAAGGTTGGAGAGAAGGCCTCACGCTCATCGGTGAAAGAGGAGAAATTGAGCTTATCACCCCATCTGATTTAGCCTACGGAGACGGTGGTTCTTACCCAAGAATCCCAGGGGGTTCTACTCTCTATTTCAAGGTTCAGCTCTACAAAGTTGAAAAAAACTAGCAAAAAAGTATTAAAAACGGAATAATCTAATCTCATCAATTACTTTTTCTAGCGAAGAGATCGGAATCTCTGGGATGAGTCCATGCCCAACATTAAAGATGTGTCTCTTTGGATATTTTTCTTTGAAAAAATAAAGAATCTCCCTTGTTTGTTTTCTGATGTCTTCTTCTTTTGCAAAAAGAATTTGTGGATCCAAGTTTCCTTGATAAGACAGACCTTCTCCCTGATCTTCCTTATTAAAAAACAAATTAAGATCAATATGCCAGTCTAAGTGAAGCACGTCACAATGTCTTTTTGTGATGAAAGAAGCGTTCTGTGGATTTTGTCCTGGGTAGTAGATAAGTTTTTTTCCAAAACTTTCTACTTCAGTTTTTAGTTCTTTAATATAAGGAAGAATATGTTTTTTATAGTCCATAGGAGAAACCGCACTTGCCCAGCTGTCAAAGAGCATAAGAAGATCAGCTCCTGCTTCTGCTTGCATTTTTAGATATGTTTTTGTGCTTTCACAGAGAAGACTCATAATTTTATGAAAAAGACTAGGGTCTCCAAAAAGCATACGCTTTGTGTGGTGAAAATTTTTTGTACCAGAGCCTTCTATCATATAGGTAGCTACTGTGAAGGGAGCCCCTGCAAAACCAATCAGTGATTTCTCTTTTGGGAGCTTTGCTCTAACAAGATTTAACGCTTCACCAACATAGTTTAAATCCTCAAGAGATGGGGTTTTTGAAATAAAATTTTCAAAATCTTCTTCTGTTCGAATTGGTGGTATGAGAAGGGGACCGTGATCTTTTTTAAAGTTCAAAGTTTGACCAAGAGGAACCAGCGGAAGAAGAATGTCTGCAAAAATAATGGCAGCGTCTAAATCAAAGCGCGCAAGAGGTTGCAGTGTTACTTCTGCTGCAATTTTTGGGTTCTGGCACATTTCTAAGAAGCTATATTTTTCTTTAAGAGCCCTGTACTCAGGGAGGTAACGTCCAGCTTGTCGCAAGAACCACACTGGGTAACGCGAGGACTCTTTTCCTTCGATTGCATTTAAGAGTGGTTGATTCATAATAGTTCTTCTTATCTTATAACGTTAAAAATTGTTATCTATATGGTTGCACGTTTTTTACCACAAGACCTTTTGAGTGAAAAGGTTTGATAGAAATTTATAGATATTCAAAGAAGGAGTGCTTTGTATGAATCCACTAAATATTCTGAGTGAGGACGAACTTTTATTTCAGCAAGAAATAAGAAAATTTGCGAAAACCAAGATTAAACCAAAAGTTGGTGAAATGGATGAAAAAGAAGAACTAGACAGCTCTTTGATTTCTGATTGTTTTGACATGGGCCTTATGGGTATTGAGGTTTCCTCTGACTTTGGAGGATCTGAGGGCAGCTTCTTCATGTCTATTCTTGCTATAGAAGAGCTAGCCAAAGTGGATCCTAGCCTCTCTGTTTTTGTGGATGTGCAAAATACGCTTGTGAATAATATTTTTTCTCGTTGGGGAACCCTTCAGCAGAAACAGAAATTTTTTCCGCGTCTAACTTCAAAAGAAGTGGGTTGCTTTTGCTTAACAGAAGCAGAATCAGGCTCTGATGCCTTTGCTCTTCAAACAAAAGCTAGAGATGAAGGCGACTCGTGGGTTCTCCAAGGCAAGAAAGTTTTTATTACAAACGCTAAGGAAGCATCTATTTTTGTGGTGTTTGCTAATATTAATCTAGAAGCTTCTTACAAAGGTATCACAGCTTTTATTTTAGAAAAAGGGATGCCAGGGCTTTCTATTGGGAAGAAAGAAGTAAAACTTGGTATCAGGGCTTCTTCTACGTGTGAAGTTCTTCTAGACAATGTGAAAGTGCCAAAAACCCATATTTTAGGAGAACTTGGTAAAGGGTATAAAATTGCTATCGAAACATTGAATGAAGGTCGCATTGGTATTGCAGCTCAAATGTTAGGCCTTGCCGAAGGGGCCTTTGAAGGAGCTCTCCGTTATAGTCAGGAGAGAAAACAGTTTGGAAAAACTATCGGAAGTTTTCAAGGGGTACAGTTTCAGTTAGCGAAGATGGCTTGTGAAATAGAAGGTGTGAAGCTTCTTGTTTATAATGCTGCAAGACTTAAAGATGCTGGGCTTCCCTTTACAAAAGAAGCAGCTATTGCAAAATATATGGCTTCAGAAGTGGCTGAACGTGTAGCTTCGCTGTCTCTAGAAGTTTATGGAGGCTATGGTTTTATCAAAGAATTTCCTGCAGAAAAATTTTACCGAGATGTAAAGATAGGAAAGATTTATGAAGGCACTTCTAATCTTCAACTTCAAACGATTTATAAACATTTAGAGAAGTGGGAACTAGTTTTAGCATAAATCCTTCATGAAATTTTAAAGTCACAAAAAAAACAGGCACCTTAAAAAAAGTACCTGTCTTTTGACAAAAAATTAAATTCTAAAAGGAGATTATCCTCTTGAAGCTAAATTCTTTACCATAGCGCTAGAAAGTCTTGAAATCTTTCTTGCTGCTGCATTCTTATGAAGAAGACCTTTTGTTACAGATCTGTGTAGAACAGACTGAACTTCTTTGAAGTTTTCTGCTAATTTAGCTGGCTCAACTTTAGTATCAAGAAGAGTTGCTACGAAGCTTCGTACTTGACCTCTCATATTAGAAAGAAGGCTTTTGTTACGTGCTTTTCTTTTAATATTTTGCTTTGCTCTTTTTTTAGCTGATTCGTGGTTTGCCACTTTTCTATCCTCTTATTACTTTGCTGCCTGATTGATCTTAGCTGCTTGACGTTGCTTGCTCTTTTCTTGGCCTTTACGACGTCTCATCTTTCGTGTCTTACGGTTGTCACCTTTTCCCATGAAACAAATTCCTTCTTAGCTCAGTTTTAGGTTTGATTTTCTAGCGTAGTTATCAAGACCAACTTTATCTACTGTGCGAAGAGCAGCTGTAGAAATCCTTAGTGTAATAAACTTCTGAAGCTCGCTAGACCAGCAACGTTTTTTTTGTAGGTTCGGTAAAAACCTATGTTTTGTTTTCATCTTTGAGTGTGACACTCTGTGACCTGTTTGAGGTCTTTTTTGTGACAATTCGCAAACTTTTGACATTTCGTACTCTCTTTTTTTCCATCATCACTTGGGTTAAATCGCAAAAAACGACTATGATTCTGTTGACTCTTCTTCTCTTCTATCATCTCTCTTTGGAGCTGATCCCTGGAAACGAGATCCGCTGCCTGGTGAGTGTGTTCTTGGTTTGAAACCAATAGATTGAGCTACTGCTTGCATTTCACCAACAAAACCACGTTCAGTTTCGTGACAAACAGCAAAAGGCAATAGAGCCAAATAGCGAGCTCTCTTCACAGCAAGAGTAATACCTCTTTGCTGTTCTTGAGTCGCACCTGATATTCTTCTTGGGATAATTTTCCCACGGTCTGTGATGAATCTTTTAAGAGCCTCTGGATTTTTATAATCAACAATAAGACCCTTATCCAAAGTGCGCTTTTTGCGCATTAGATACTTACGTTTCTTCTTCTTAGAAGATGCACCAGCTGAAGAGAATGACAAGTTAAACCTCCGCTTAAAATAAGACTTGGGTGGCAGTCATTTGCCACAAAAACTAAAAAAATTAATACTTTATCGTCAATTGTCATCATAATTAGTGCAATTGAACCTATCTATAGATAATAGTAAGTGTAGTTAGATACCTCATTTTCGAGAGATCATCAAGCCATAAGATGGACTTTTAGAGATATCTTTTTTCAATAGAAGCCTGTAAACACTAAGCTAATCTACTGAAAAAAGGAAGAAAGAAGAGCCTCTCCTAGCAAAACAACTGATTAACCTATTGGAAATGATGAGCTTTATGAACTCAAGCACGCGCAAACACTACGAGGTGGCTGTGGCTTGCCCCTTAGAAAAAAGCTTCACTTATTACTCTGAAGAAGCTGGAATTCAAGCGGGATCTCGCGTTCTTATTCCCTTCAGTTCAAAAAAATTAATCGGCGTTGTCGTAAGAGAAATAGAAAATCTTGAAGAAGATGTAAAAACTTCTTTTAAAATAAAAGCCATTTTAAAGAAACTAGAGGAAGAAGATCTTATTACACGAGAGCTTCTAGAACTTGGTAAATGGCTAAGTAGCTATTATCACACTCCTCTTGGAGAAGTGTACAAAGCTATGATCCCGCAGAGAGAGGTTGCTAGGCTTGTAAAAACCTGGACTCTTTCAAAAATGCCTGAAGATTTAGAAGCTGCTGAAACACTCAAAAAAATTTTTGGGCAGAAAAAAACAGTCCTCACTTATACGACAGTCCAAAAAAAATACAAAGAACTTCTACAAGCAGACCCAAATCTTCCTCCTCTCGAGTTTTTCAAGAAAAAAAAATGGCTAATAGAATCAAAAGAAGAGAAAAAAAAACAAAACTCCTCTTGTACAAAAAAAGAAAAGATATCTTTTTTGGACAACAAAAGTTGTGTGGATAGACCAACACTCACAGAAGAACAAGAGGAGGTGTACAATTCATTTTTTCAAAAAACAAAAGAACTCTGGAAGCCCTTTTTGCTTCAAGGTGTCACAGGATCAGGAAAGACTGAAGTCTATTTAAGAATTCTTGAGAAAATTTTAGAAGAACACAAAAACAGTGAGTACCCTGCTCAAGCTCTTGTGCTTGTTCCAGAGATTTCACTCACCCCGCAGATGACAAAAGTTTTTAAAACAAGATTTCCAAACCAAGTGTCAGTTCTTCATTCAGCTCTTCCTGAAAAAGAACGTTATGAAGAAATCTTGAAAATTTTTCACGGAAAAACTCAAATTCTTATTGGCGCAAGGTCTTCTGTGTTTGCTCCTTTTAAAAATTTAAAATTAATTGTGATCGATGAAGAACATGATACAAGCTATAAACAAAGTACACAGTTCACTTATCACGCAAGAGACACTGCTCTTATAAGAGCACAAAGAAAAAAAATTCCTATCCTCCTAGGATCTGCCACTCCAAGTGTAGAAAGCTTTTGGAATGCAAGGTCTCAGAAATTTCATCATCTCAAGCTGACAAAAAGAGTTCACACAGGAATCCTTCCTCATGTTGAATTAGTTGAAGTTTCAGGTGATTCAAAAGGAGAAAAACTTTTTCCTGGTTTTTTTGGGAGAGATATCGAAAAACGTCTCGAAAAAATGAGCCTTGTAGAAGATTCGATTCTAGAAGCGCTCAGGGAAAATTTAGAACAAAAAAAACAGTCCATCGTAATTGTAAATAGAAGAGGCTACGCCTACTACCTCTTAGATTTAACAACAAAAAAAACTTTGCGATGCACTGAGTGCAGTGTCAGTATGACTCTTCACAATCAAATGAAGACACTCACTTGTCACTACTGTGACAGGAGCTTTGCCACAGAAGATCTCTTAAAAGATCCTGATAAAATCTACGCAGCTATTGGTTTTGGGAGCCAAAAAATAGAACTCTTTTTGGAGAATAAAATTAAAGGAGCTCGGGTTGTGAGGCTTGACTCTGACGTAGCACGCAAACGAGAAGAACTTACAAAAACTCTTGATGACTTTAGAAATGGTGAAATTGATATTCTTGTAGGAACTCAAATTTTAGCAAAAGGGCACGACTTCCCAAAAGTAACTTTGGTCGCACTGCTTGAGGTTGATGAGCAACTAAACCTTCCTGATTTTAGAGCGGGAGAGAGAACTTTTCAGCTTCTTGTGCAAGCTGCAGGCCGAGCTGGCAGGTCTGAAGACAAAGGGGTTGTTTACCTTCAAACCACAAAAGGAAATCACAAGCTAATTCTTGATGCTACTCACCACAATTACGATGCTTTTATAGAAGATGAACTTAAATTTAGAAAAGACTACAGCTACCCACCCTTTTACAAGATGGTGCTTCTTGAGTTTTCAAGTCTTGATAGAAGCCTTCTGGAAAACTTCACAAGCCAGCTTTCTTTTTGGTTAGAAAATTATTTAGAGAAGAATTTTCAAACAGACATAAGACTCCAAGGGCCTTACAGCCCTGGAATTGAAAGAATCAACAAAAGATGGCGTAAACATTTTTTGTTACGTTCTGAGGAAGCAAAAGATCTTCATAAAATCGTTAGTTTTATAAAAATAAACAATCAGAAGATGCCTGGAAGTATTCGTTTTAAAATCGATGTGGACCCGCAGAGCATGCTTTAAAAAAGCTACATACGGAAATTGGCACATACAACTCTTTTTCTTGCTTTATCTAGATTAGCTTTTGCTTCTTCGTATTTATTGGAATTTGATATTCTTATTTCTCCAAGACTTCGAAAAAACCGTTCCATAGCTTCTTGAACTTCTAATTGAGATGGATCTAAAGTTTCTAAGATCTCTCTCATCTTAGAAATCTCTCTATTAGGTTTTTTTGAGTCTTCAAAGATATTCTTTGCACTTCCTAAGCTTTTTCTAAGCTTATGATACCGAATAAAGTGGCTTATTTTTTTAGAGGCTTCCTCTACTTCTGTTCTAGCAGCTTCAGCCCAGAGGGCTAAGTCCTCTTCAACATCAGCTCGGTGTTGAGGGTTCTTATTACTGCTTGTTCTTAACATTCGAGGCAAATCTTTCTTTCTCACTGCAGCGAGAGTAGAAGCCTGTTGTTTATTTTCAGCCTCAACTTCCACATTTATTAAAGAGAATGCATAGACTTCTTCCGCAAGTGCATCCGTTTTAGAATTAGCTTTAGCAAGTTTACTGCGATACTCTTTTAATTTATTTTCGCAGGTTTTCTTTAATCTAAAAATTTCAGATTTAGCCTTATTGATAGACGTTTCGAGTTCAGCAATCTCTCTTCTAGAGGTCTCATTTTCCTCTTTGTGAAAAACAGCTATTACTTTCATTAAACGGAATTGTTCATCGATTTCTTTTCTAAGTTCAGACTCTACTCCTTTCATTAAAGAGAGATCTTTCTCCAGGTCTGTAATTCTTTCTATAAGTTCTTTATTTTCTGCTTGGCTAAAGCTATTTTGTTTTTCTAATCCTGCAATCTTTTCTTCTAACGCTGCTTTTTCATCTCCTAAAGACTTGACAGAATCATTCAGGTCTTTTAAATGTGTAGTTAAACCGAGCATCAATTCTTCAGGATCAACTTTTTTAGGAGCAGTTGTTGTTTCGGTAAAAACAATATGAATTGTCGTATCTTTTGTTAGATTTAAACCTTTGATTGTTTCTTCGTTATTTGTAAGCTCCTTTCCTGAGTAGAGAAGACGGAATCCTTCTTTTCTCCGTTCTAGTTTCTTTTCCAACAAGGTCTTGAGTTCATCTAGTGTTGAGGATGGTTCTACATCTAAGTTATAAGCGTTACCTTCAAGAGTTTTGAAATACAAATTAATAGAAAATGCATTTCCTCCAAGACACAGAAGAATAAATAAAAAACTTTGTTTCATAAAACTCATAAAGAACCTCCGCAATATAAAAATGATAGGGATCTTGAAACAACTAACAACGAAACAAGATCGGTCTCTTATACTTAGCCAAAGATGAAAACAAGACATTTAATAGGAAGGCTACTTTTTACAAATAAAGATTTTTTTCATGCATATAAAAAGAAATTGAAACAAGCTTTTAGGAGTCAACATCTTAAGGCTAGAAAGAAAATAATTTTCTACTGGCTTGTTCAAATTACTTGCCAGTACGTATAGAATTTTTTAGTTTAATTTAAAAAGGTTTTAAGAAAAAGTTTATTCTTAACAAAACTTATTTAGAGCAAATTTTTTATATCTTTTTCAAGCCCATCAGGAGTAACAGTAGAAGCAAAACGAGAAACCACAGTCCCATTTCTGTCCACAAGAAATTTTGTAAAATTCCATTTGATTGCTTTTGAACCCAAAACTCCTCTAGCCTTGTCACTTAAGTACTGAAAAAGAGGGTGAGCATTTTTTCCTTTTACATCGATTTTTGCTAGTACAGGAAAAGTTGTGTTAAAAGTGAGGCTACAGAAGTTTTGAATCTCTTCATCTGAACCAGGCTCTTGTCCTCCAAACTGATTGGAAGGAAATCCTAAAATTTCTAAGCCTTTTTCTCTATAATTTTTATAAAGTTCTTCTAAGCCAGCGTACTGTTTTGTAAAACCACAACGGCTTGCTGTATTCACAATAAGAAGGACTTTTCCTCTATATTCTTCGAGATTTTTTTCAAAGCCTTTAGCATCTTTTACTTTGAAATCATAAATAGCAGTCATATTCATTTCCTTTTTTTAAAATTTTTGTGAGCCTCAAGAAAAAGAGATACCTAGAAACCAAAGTAAAGAAGGATTGCAAGAAGAGCAAGAAGGTTCAGGCCAAACCCTGCAAAAATCATTTGACTTAATCTTACTCGCCCACTGCTAAAAACAATAGCGTTAGGAGGGGTTCCAATCGGAAGCATAAAAGCAAAAGAACAACAAAGGGTGCAAGGAATCGCTAAATAAGTGACAGGAATGTTGTAGCGTTCTGCAAAAACACTTAGAAGCGGCAAAAAAGCTGCCATAGCAGCCGAGTTTGTAAGAAATTCTGTAAGAAAAAGAGCTGAAGCAGAAAAAAGAAAAAGCACAAAAAAAGGAGAAAATTGAGGGGTATTAATAAGATAATCTGCAACCATTTTCAAAAGACCAGTACTTTCAAAAGCATTTGCTAAACTGAGTCCAGCCCCAAACATAAGAAGGATTCCCCAAGGAATACTGGAAGCTGTAGTCCAATCTAAAATAAAACCATTTTTTCTTTTTGATGGCCATGAGAAAAGAATAAGAGAACCTAAAATTGCAATCATAGAATCACTCAAAAAAATAGACAGCCTCTCTTCAATCAAAGGACGAAAAATCCAAGCAAAAGCTGTCAGAACAAGAACGATATTGACTACTTTTTCGTCGTAAGAATAGACCCCAAGTTTTGACTCTTCTTTTTTGAGATAATCTTTCACTTCAATTTTTTGTTTTGGAAAACGAAAAACGACATAAACAAACCAAACCCAAAGAATACCAAAGAGTAAAATTGAAAAAGGGAATATGTCTTTTATCCACTCAAACATCGAAAGCTCAATGTCATATTGTTTTTTTAGATAAGAAGATAAAAGTCCATTGGGAGGTGTTCCTATTAAAGTAGCTGTTCCCCCAATAGAAGAACTGTAGGCAATGCCTAGGCACAAAGCTGCTGAAAAAGCTTTAAAAGAAGAAGGATTGTGATCTCTTTCTTCAAAAAAAAGAAGGACCCCAGAAGCAACTGACAACATGAGAAGAACGGTTGCTGTGTTTGAAATCCACATAGATAGAAAAAAACTAGTCATCATAAATGCTAGAAGAATTCCGTGATAACTACCTCCAATGAGAGATAAAACTTTCAAAGCAACCCTCTTGTGGAGGTTTGTGATTTGAAGAGCTTTTGCTAAGAAGAACCCACCCATAAAAAGAAAAATAACGGGATGTGAGTAACTCAAAACAACTTCATTTTCTGTGGCAATATTAAGCAATGGAAACAAAAAAAGTGGCAAAAGAGAAGTCACAGGGATAGGAACAACTTCAAAAGACCACCAAAAAAGAATCCAAAAACCAACTAAAACAAAAGACCCTGCTTGTGATTGAAAAAAAGAATAAGATTCGAAATTCAAGAAAAAAAAACAAAAACAGGGTAAAAAAATTAGAAGAAATCGTTTCCAAATCAAAAAAATTTTTTCCATAATTTTGCCCTATTTTTAGATTCATCAGCTGATGATTTTATTATAGGAAACTTTAAAAAGCATTAAGAATTCTTTCTAAAAGAAAATTTATTTTGAAAAAAAGTTTTTTTCCTAGTAGAAAACAGTCAGAAAGACATTTTAGATACACCATCATTTTAGAAGGAGTTTTCGTGAAAGTTCTTTTTTCACTATTTCTTAGTTTTTGTTTTTTGATCAACTCTTCTTTTTCTTTTGCTGCTTCAAGAAATCTTAGAAAACCCCAAAACACATTAGACCTAGCTTTTAAACACTTAGATTTAGAAGCCGTTCAAAAGCTTCTTAGCGCAAGAGAAAATCCATGTACTATAGATGAAAACAATGTTCCTATTATTTTTAATGTTTTTGACATATTTGAAAATAAAACTGTAAATAAATTTTCAGATCAAAAAACACGAGAAGAACTTGAAAAAAAAGCATCACTTTTGTTATGGACTCTTTTTGAAAGCATAAGCTTAGAAGAGCAGACAATTTTGCTTACTGCTAAAAAAAATGAAGAATCTTTTTTTTCTAAGCTATGTAACCTAGGTGTTTTCTCTATTTTTAAAATTGTGATGCCCTACCTAAAGAAGAATAAGGAAGCATTACAGGCTTTATTTAATGGAATTTCTCCTAGCTTCTATTTTTTAGAAAACACAAAAGGAGCCATAAGAATTGAGGCCTTAAAGTTTTTGCTTAAAGACAATGCAGAAGCTCTTGATGAAAAAAACAATGCAGGAACAAGTTTCCTCGAAAGAGCTGTTACCGTTTTAAGTCGAAAAGATTTTAGAAGCCTCTTCCCGAACCTGTAACAGCAAAAAAAAACAAGAAATCATTGAGAAAAAAAACAATTCGATTAAACTACCCCCACTTTATTTACGAAGCCATTTGCCCCCCAAAAAAATCATACAGGAGATATTTGAGTGACAGGTTTCAAAAGTTTTTTTAACTCCTCCGTTGGTTGTAAGATGATAATGGCTGTCACAGGGCTTATGCTTGTTGGCTTTCTTATTGCTCATCTTTCTGGAAATCTTCTTGTGTTTAAAGGGCCTCATGCCATTAACACGTATGCAAAAACTTTAAGAGACTACATTGAAGTGCTATGGGTTTTGCGCATAGGACTTTTTTTTGCTGCAGCGCTTCATATTTATTGCGCTATTCGGCTAACATCTCTCAACCGAAAAACAAGGAAGTATCAGTACAAAGTTAAAAGCTATAAACGCTCGACTTATGTCGCTCGTAGTATGATGCTTTCAGGACTTGTTCTTTTGTCTTTTGCTTTTTATCACTTAGCTCATTTGACTTTTAGAGTGACACATGAAGAATTTGCAAATCTTGGTCATTACGATGTTTATGCCATGTTGATCCTTAGTTTTAAATCCCCATTGATCACTTTTTTTTATTGTTTAAGTATCTGTCTTTTGATGGCTCATCTTGTTCATGGTCTTCAAAGTTTTTGGAGAACTCTTGGCCTTAGACACGAGAAATATAACGACTTCTTGAATAGAGGAAGTGTGCTTCTTGGGGTTCTTTTAGCACTTGGTTTTCTCTCTATCCCAGCTTCAATTTTCTTTGGCATCATTCAATAACCAACAAGAGTGAGACAGAACTTTATGGAACTCAATGCAAAAATTCCTGATGGGCCTCTTGAAAAAAAATGGTCTAACCACAAATTCAACACAAAACTAGTTTCTCCTGCGAACAAAAGAAAATATAAAGTTCTTGTTGTGGGTTCTGGTTTAGCAGGAGCGTCTGCGGCTGCTACTCTTTCAGAACTTGGGTATCAGGTGTCTTGTTTTTGTTTTCAAGATAGTCCAAGACGGGCTCATAGTATTGCAGCTCAAGGGGGCATTAACGCAGCTAAAAACTATCAAGGAGATGGAGACAGTGTTTTTCGTCTTTTCTATGACACCATTAAAGGTGGAGACTTTCGCTCTCGTGAAGCAAACGTTTACCGTCTTAGCGAAACTTCTGTCAACATTATTGATCAAGCTGTCGCCCAAGGGGTTCCTTTTGCAAGAGACTATGGTGGGCTTTTAGCAAACAGATCTTTTGGTGGAGCTCAAGTTTCTAGAACTTTTTATGCTAGAGGCCAAACAGGTCAACAACTTCTTCTTGGTGCATACTCAGCTCTTGCGAAACAAGTAGGTCAAAAAGCTGTTAAAATGTTTACTCACACAGAAATGCTTGATCTCATTCTTCTGGATGGACACGCAAAAGGTATCATTACAAGAAATCTCATCACAGGAACTATTGATTGTCACTATGCTGATTCTGTTATCTTAGCCACAGGTGGTTATGGAAACACTTTTTTTCTTTCGACAAATGCTGTTGGATCTAACGTAACAGCTAGTTTTAGAGCCTATAAAAAAGGAGCTGGCTTTGCAAACCCTTGCTACACTCAAATTCATCCAACCTGTATTCCTGTGAGTGGACATTTCCAATCAAAGCTTACACTCATGTCAGAGTCTCTTCGAAATGACGGAAGAGTCTGGGTCCCTGCACAGAAAAAAGACAAACGCTCTCCACAAAATATTCCTAACACAGATAGAGACTACTATCTCGAAAGAAAATACCCAAGTTTTGGAAACTTAGCTCCAAGAGATATTGCTTCAAGAAGTGCAAAAGAAGCTTGTGACAAAGGTTTAGGAGTGGGGGAAACGGGCCTTGGTGTGTATCTAGATTTTGCAGATGCTATTAAACGTCTTGGACAAAAGACTATAAAAGAGCGTTACGGAAATCTTTTTGACATGTATCAAAGAATTACAGATGAAAATCCTTACGAAGTTCCTATGCGTATCTACCCTGCTGTTCACTATACAATGGGTGGGCTATGGGTAGACTACAACCTTGAGTCAACTGTGCCTGGACTTTTTGTTTTAGGAGAAGCTAACTTCAGCGATCATGGTGCTAATAGATTAGGAGCAAGTGCTCTCATGCAAGGCCTTGCAGATGGTTATTTTGTAATTCCCTACACTCTTGGGGGATATCTTGCTGGACAAAAACCTCTTGAAAAATCAAAAGCTCTCGAACAAGAAGCAAAAGGAGCACAAGAAAACGTAGAGGAAAAAATTTCTAAATTTCTAAATATAAAAGGCAAAAAATCTCCTTTAGCCTTTCATAAAGAGCTTGGAACCATCATGTGGGAATACTGTGGTATGGCTCGCACAAAGGAAGGTCTTAAAGAGGCTCTCAAAAAAATCCCAGAGCTTCGTGATGAGTTTTGGGAAAATTTGAATGTCACAGGAGATGCAGGGTCTCTCAATCAACAACTTGAAAAAGCAGGACGTGTAGCTGATTTTCTAGAATTCTCGGAACTCATGTGTAGAGACGCACTTGAAAGGGAAGAGTCTTGTGGTGGACACTTCAGAGAAGAGTATCAAACAGAAGACGGAGAAGCTAAAAGAAACGACGAAGATTTTGCTCACGTAGCTGTTTGGGAGCACAAAGAAGGCAAGTCTCCTCTTAGACACAAAGAAGAACTAAAATTTGAAAATGTTAGCTTGACAACAAGGAGCTACAAATAAATGAAACTAACACTTCATGTTTGGCGTCAAGAAACAAAAAACGATCCAGGTGAATTTAAAACCTATGAATTAGATCATGTTTCTCCTGATATGTCTTTTCTTGAAATGCTCGATTTACTAAATGAAGAAATTGTCTCCAGGGGAGAAGTGGCAGTTGCCTTTGAACATGACTGTCGCGAAGGTATTTGCGGAGCTTGCTCTCTTGTGATTAATGGCGTTCCCCATGGACCAGAAAAAGCCACAACCACATGCCAGCTTCATATGAGAAGCTTTAAAGATGGAGAGCATGTTTATATTGAGCCTTGGCGAGCGAAAGCTTTTCCTGTGATTAAAGACCTTGTGGTGAACAGAAAAGGTCTTGATAAAATTATTGAAGCAGGTGGTTTTATCAGTGTCAACACAGGCCCAGTACCTGATGCTAACAACCAGTTAATATCAAAAGAAGATGCTGACAAAGCTATGGACGCTGCTGCTTGTATTGGTTGTGGCGCCTGTGTTGCTGCTTGTAAAAATGGCTCAGCTCTTCTTTTTCTTTCAGCAAAAGCTGTTCACTTAGCTCATCTTCCACAAGGACAAATAGAAAAGAAAAAACGAGCTAAAGCTATGGTCGAAGCAATGGATGAAGCTGGTTTTGGTCACTGCACAAACACTCTTGAATGCGAAGCAGTGTGTCCAAAAGAAATTTCTGCAGATTCTATAGCCCAACTCAATCTTGAGTTTTTAAAAGCAAGTTTAGGGTAAAATTCATTTCTTTTTAAAAAGCAAGAAGAGACCAAACGGGCGTGTGATCAGATTCAAAAACAGGAAAACTTCCTTGAAAAATTTTCTTGATTTTTCCTTCTTTTTTTATACAAACCTGATCTAAATAACCGATGTTAAGTTCCCAAGCTTTGAGAGAAACGGGATCACTATCCTTTTTTCCTGAGAAATAGCAAGCTTTTGCATCTTTATACTTTTGCTCTTTATTTACTATTTTTTTAAGTGCTGTCCTTTTGTAACGAGCACAAGCACCTTTATCTTGCTGTGACTTATAACTAAGCTTATATGTAGGCGGGTAATAATCTCTCAAAATAAAAGGATCTTCATACCCAGAACAGTCAAAATGAGTCTCGTTAAAATCTTTTTCGAGTAAACTCCCATGGGAAAGATCAAGAAAACCCTGATTTCCTCTAAGCAAATAATTTAGAGTAAATTCTTTTACCGTTATATTTTCTTTTTTGTTTTCTGAAACTTTTATTCCTAAAGTTTTTCTATCAAGTCTATAGTTAGTGTCCCCTGATAAAATTATTTTATCACTCTTAGTCTTATGAAGTGCAGAAGTGAGAGATACTAAATTTTCTTTTCTAGTTTCTTTATTTTTTGCACTTAAGTGAGTACAAGCTACAACAAGAGGAGTCTCAGACCCTTTGTAATTAAAACTTATCCAAATTCCTCCTTTAGTACCCCTAAATAGATTGGGTTGGTGTTTCCCCTTCACTACTGTGGAGAGTTTTATTTTTTTTAGAAAATCTTTTCGAACAAGAAGAGTGAGTCCTGTGA
Source organism: Zetaproteobacteria bacterium (assembly GCA_947445855.1). GTDB lineage: Bacteria > Bdellovibrionota_B > Oligoflexia > Oligoflexales > Bog-1112 > CANFEH01. The sequence continues at coordinate 6,327 of CANFEH010000008.1, read as the reverse complement.
AATTTCTTCCTTTAAAAATTTTTGTGATCCCCGTAATTTTTTCTTCTCCTAGGAGGCTATATTCTTTTAGCTCGTTTTTAAGCCTCCTTCCTAAATTTCTTTTTATTTTCTTTTCTTCTTTAGCTTCCTGAACACACACAGCTAGAACTTCTGGCTTTTTGTAGAAACTTAAAATTTTTTCTTTGAATATTTCTACTATTTCTTTTGAGCCTGAACTGTACTCAGAGTTCCAAGTGACAACAAAAATACTTTTATCAAAAAAATCTTCTTTTGATAGGCTCTGTTTGATAAAAAAAGGAGACACAAGCTTCCCACAATGAGAAAGAAAGAAAAAAGAAATTACACAAAAAAAACGCTTCACAAAAAACCTTTCTTAAATAAAAGAAGAAAAAGTAAGTCGTTAAAAACGATTATGAATTTTTCGTAATCGTTCTTTTTGAGTTTGAATAGTTTCAAGACTGTTACCCACTCCCCCTGAAATGCGACTAATCTGTCTTGTTTGAGAGTCCGTAGCCTCTCCAATTCTTTTACTTATTTCTAATATTTCATCGAGGGACTCATGAATATTATCTAAAGCTTTGTGATCTTCAGCCGTAAACCCATCATTCAAATTTGATTTTTTCTCTGAAGTTGATGTTTCAAGTGTTGTTTTTTTTTGCTGGATATAACTAGATATTTTGTTTTTCCAAAAAAGCATTGTTTCTTTCTTGTAAAAGAAAAATGAAATTTTTATCCTCTGATAAGAAACTTCGACACCAAACTGCCTATCGTTGGATTCAGAATTTTTTATTTCTCTTAGACTAGCTTTTCCAAGAGGGATTAATTTAGCGTAATTGTATTGAAGTATCTTTCCATAAACAATAAGACTTTTGTGTTTAAGTCCAATAACTCTTTCTTCCCACACCCATCCTTTTGGGAATTTCCACGTTCTTACATGAGCGTATTCTTCATTTTTTTCTAGAATTCTAAGAGTTCTTTCTTTTGAAAACTTTGCATTTCCCAAAAAAAATTCTTTTACACCACAAGATAAGTTATGAAGGAGCATGTCTGTTTGATTTAAGCTTGGAACAAGTTCATTGTCATGACAGTTCTCAACTTTAGCGAGCGTTTCTCCTTGTTCTTCTAGCATTTTAAGAGCGTCTTTTCCTAGTTCAGCTGTTTCTTTCACTTCTCTCATAGCTTGTTTTAGAAAATCAGTCGCTGAAAAAATCTCTCTAGGAGACTCATCTCTGTTAAAATCTTCTAGTAAACTTCCAAAAAGAGTATTCTCTGAAAGAATCAAAAGAAATAAAAGCTCAGACAGTTTAACAAACAAAGCGCATTCTCCTTTTTTAAAACTCTTCTCAAGGAAAGAAATTGAAATCTAGAAAAGAATACGGTAAAATTTTTCCTCCTTATAAACTCCAAAGGAATAACCTGGCTATGAAGTATAAAATTGATGTTGCATTTAAGAAAGAAATTCTCGACCCAGAAGCCCGAGCTGTTGAGCAAAGCCTAAGGAAAAAAGGGTTTTCAGCGATAAAAAACATAACTATCTCTAAAACGTTTTTCTTAGAATTAGAAGACAAAAGCGATTCCTTAGAAGAAGTTGAAAATCTTGCCAGAAATTATCTCACTAATCCGCTTTCAGAAATCTACGTTATTCAAAAAATTGATGCTGAGCAAGGTGTCCAAGGAAATAATTTATGAACGGATCTTCCTCTCAAGTTGCAATTATTCTGTACCCTGGATCTAACTGTGATCGTGATTGTGAAAGGGCTTTCAAAGATATTTTTGGAATAGGGCTTCTAAAAGTTTGGCACACAGAAGTTTCTCTTCCAAAAGTAAGAGGTTTGATTTTGCCAGGAGGGTTTTCTTATGGTGATTACTTGCGCTCTGGTGCATTAGCTTCTTTTTCTCCTATAATGACTGCCATTAGAGAACACGCTAAAAAAGGCGGGTCAATTCTTGGTATCTGTAATGGTTTCCAAATTTTGACAGAGTCAGGTCTTTTGCCAGGCACTCTTCTCAGAAATAGTCAGAATCAATTTATTTGTAAAAAAACAAAACTTATTTCTTCAAAAAAAGATTTTCTTTGGAAAAAAATTGTTTCTGAAAAAACCTTAGACATACCGGTAGCTCATAAAGATGGTCGCTACTATCTTGATGCAAATGGATTAAAAAATTTGGAAGATAATGATCAAATTCTTCTTACCTATGAAAACAATCCGAATGGATCTGCAAAAGACATTGCTGGGATCTCATCTCCTTGTGGAAAGATTCTTGGCATGATGCCTCATCCTGAAAGAGCTGCACTTCCTCACAGAAGGATCTCCACAGACGGAAAAAAAATTTTAGAATACTTCTTATCACAAGCCCTTTAACTTTTATCACTTTGATATTGGAAAGATCATGAACAAAGTTATTACAGATAGAGCTCCTTTTGCACACGCAGAGACTTCTCATTTAGAGGCACTCCTAGCAGCTCATAAAATTACAAAAGAAGATCATGAAAATATTCTTTCAATTTTAGAAAGACAACCAACTCTTGCTGAGCTAGGAGTTTTTTCTGCTATGTGGAGTGAGCACTGTAGCTATAAATCTTCTCGTGTTCACTTGAAAAAATTTCCTACAAAAGGCCCTCATGTTATCATGGGACCAGGAGAAAATGCAGGAGTTGTTCGTCTTAAAGACAAACTCTGTCTTGCTTTTAAAATGGAAAGCCACAATCACCCAAGTTACATCGACCCTTACCAAGGAGCTGCTACTGGAGTAGGAGGAATCCTAAGAGATGTCTTTTGCATGGGAGCAAGACCTGTTGCTCTTCTTAATGCTCTTCGCTTCGGAGAAAAATCTCACGCAAAAAGTCCTTGGCTTTGTGAAAACGTTGTGAAGGGAATTGGAGACTATGGAAACTGTGTTGGTGTCCCCACTGTTGCAGGCTCAACCCATTTTGATCCGAGTTATAATGGAAATATTCTTGTAAATGCTATGGCCTGTGGCATTGTTCATGAAGATAAAATTTTCACGGGAAGTGCAGCTGGTGTTGGCAATCTCATCTATTATGTTGGAGCTGCTACAGGACGAGACGGTATTCATGGAGCAACCATGGCTTCTGCTAGTTTTGATGATACAAAAGATGAAGAAAGATCTGCTGTCCAAGTAGGAGATCCTTTCTTTCAAAAACTTCTCCTCGAAGCTACTCTTGAAGTCCTCGAAAAAAATCTTGTTGTGGGACTTCAAGATATGGGAGCAGCAGGACTTACTTCCTCTGTTTTTGAAATGGCTAGTCGCGCTGGAACTGGTGTATTTCTTGATCTGAACAAAGTTCCTACAAGAACCTTTGGTATGAGTCCTTATGAGCTGATGCTTTCTGAATCGCAAGAAAGAATGCTTATGGTCATAGAGCCAAAACATCAAAAAGAACTAGAAGCTGTTTTTAAGAAATGGGATCTTGCTTATAATAAAATTGGTGTGATCACTGACACAAAAAAAGTTGAAGCTGTTTTTAATGAAAAACTTCATATTGATATGTTTGTTGAACCTCTTGTGGAAAGGGCTCCGCTTTATAGACGCCCTATGAAGCAACGAGAAGCCTCTCCTTGTAAATCTCCTAGCGAAAGTTGGCAAACTCTTTTTTTCAAAGAAAATCTTGAACATATGATTACAAAACTTTGCGCAGGCAGAGTAGCTCATGAAGCTATTTATGAGCAGTATGATCATGAAGTCGGCTTACGTACAATTCTTTCTCAAGAAGGGGGAGGGGCTAGTGTCCTTGAAATCTTTGAGCCAAACTGCTCTCCTCAGCCTGTTGGAATTGCTCTTGCTGCTAATTGTCTAGAGAATTATTGCGGCCTTGAACCAAGAGAAGGTGCAAGACAAAGTGTTTACAAAGTTGCTAGAAGTATTATCGCTACAGGAGCAACTCCTCTTGCTATCACAGACTGCCTCAACTGGGGAAATCCAGAGATTCCAGAAATTATGTGGTCTTTTGCTGAAGCTGTAGAAGGAATCACGCAAGCTTGTAAAGAGTTAGAAACTCCAGTTGTGAGTGGGAATGTAAGTCTTTATAACGAAACAAATGGAAAGAGTATTCTCCCAACTCCCATGATAGGTATCGTTGGACTGCATAACAATCCTCTTCTTGCTAAACGAGCTGTTTGCTCAGAAAAAGATTTCACAGTTTACTTTCTTAGTTATAAAGAAAATGGGACAAATCTTCCTGCCTCGCATTTGTGGAACACTCTGAAGTACGAGCAACCTAAACAAATATTAACACCTATTCAATGTGAAACAGAAAAAGAAGCTAGCAATTTTATCTGCTCTCTTGCAAAAGAAGAAAATATTTTTGCAATCAAAGATGTTGATAGAGAAGGTGTTCTGCCTAGCCTTTTACGACTCTCTCAGTTCACAGGGAATGTGGAAACTTTTTGTGACAATGAAAAAAATCTTGAGCTTTATTTAGCAGGGATTGTAGGAGGCTATCTTATTGCTCTTCCTCCTTCTTTTGAAGAAAATTTTGAAGAAAAAGGAAAAGAGCTAAAGAAAAACAAGCTCACAAAAATTGCTTGTGTCAAAAAAGAGGGGAATGAACTTATTTTTCTCAAAGAAACAATTTCGCTGTTTTCTTTGAAAGAAAAAATTCAAAAAGAAACAAAAGAACTTTTTCACTAAAGAGACACTATGTGTGGAATTATCGGAATTATCGGAGATCCTCTGGCATCACAACTTGCTTACTTTGGTCTTTATGCTCTTCAGCATAGAGGACAGGAGGCTTGCGGAATTGTTTCATTCACCACAGGTGAAGATGGTGATCTTTCTTCTCACAAAGGTTTTGGTCTTGTGAATGATGTGTTCAAAGAAGATACTTTAAAAAAACTTCCAGGAGATCTTGCCATTGGACATGTTCGGTACGCTACACAAGGAGGGCACTCTGCTTATAATATCCAACCTTTTTTATTCCGAAGTGCTAAGTTTGGCTCTATCACTATCGCTCACAATGGGAATCTCACAAACGCTAAAGAACTGAGACAAGAACTAGAAGAAAAAGGAAGTATTTTCACCTCAACAAGCGACTCTGAAGTTATCCTGCATCTCATTGCAAGAACAAAAGTTGATACACTAGAAGAGTGTCTAAAAGAAGTCTCAAAACGTATATACGGCGCTTATTCTATTGTTTTAGCCACACAAAAAAAACTTTATGGAATAAGAGATCCTTTTGGTTTTAGACCACTTGTTTTTGGTAGAAGAGGAAAAGCTTTTATTTTAGCCAGTGAGAGTTGTGCTCTTGATCTTCTTGATGCTGAGTACTTAAGAGATGTGAGACCAGGAGAGCTTCTTTCTATCAACTGTGAAAATTTTTCTTCTACAAGCCTTCCAAGAGAAACCACTCCTCGTTACTGCGCTTTTGAACCTATCTACTTTTCAAGACCAGATAGTCTTTTAGAAAAAGAGACCGTCTACACTTATAGAAAAGCTATGGGAAAAGCTCTTGCTCAGGAAGAAAAACTAGATGTTGATGTTGTCATTGCTGTTCCTGATTCAGGTGTTCCAGCAGCAATAGGCTATGCTGAAGCCTCTGGACTCCCTCTTGAGCTAGGACTTGTGCGAAATCACTACGTAGGTCGCACTTTTATAGAACCAACCCAAGCGATTAGAGACTTTCGCGTAAAATTAAAGCTTAATCCTGTGAGCTCTGTTTTAAAAAATAAAAGTGTGGTTGTTATTGATGACTCGATTGTGCGAGGTACTACTAGTCGTAAAATTATTCGCCTGCTTCGCGATGCAGGTGCAAAAGAAATTCACTTAAGAATTAGCTCTCCTCCTATTGCTTATTCATGTCACTACGGAGTCTCCACTCCCACAAGAGATAATCTCCTAGCAGCTCAGAACAAACTCCCAGCAATGGCAGATATTCTTGGTGTGGATACCCTCAAATTCTTAAGTCTTGAGAGTTTAAAGAAAGTCCTTGAGAAGGGTACTAGCACAAAGCACTGTCATGCTTGTTTTAATGGCTTGTACCCTGAAGAAATTTTTTGTAAAATCCCTGTCGCGCCTGCTGACTAAATTTTTTTCAGGGACACAATACTTCGTTGTGTCCTCTTACTATATAAGGGAGTCCTAGACCATGAGAGCTGATGGCCGTGTATCCACACAAATTCGTCCTATTCGTTTTGTTCCAAATTTCACAAAAAACCCTGCAGGAAGTGTTCTTATCGAAATGGGAGGAACGGTTGTTCTTTGCACTGTAAGTATGGAAAATGGTGTCCCTTCTTGGCTCAGAGGACAACGCTACCAGAGAGGTTGGCTCACAGCTGAATACTGCATGATCCCAAGTGCCACAGATTT